>DATMNR010000071.1:0-4058 GCA_035568795.1 Ktedonobacteraceae bacterium | reverse complement strand
GGCCTAAAGGCGCGGGAGTTCTTGTCCCAACTCCAACGCTTCCAACCTTCCTTGATGATACAGGAAGATGGGCTCTTGTCGGTTCGGAACAAGACTTTTCGGCCGACGCGCTCCGGCTCCGGTGATGCCGAAGCTTCGGGGCACCCATTGCCCCTCTCTCACACGTTGTTGGACACACTCCATCGCGGCCAGCAGGCGCGGTTCCGCACCTTCCCAATCCTCTTGGGCGATGGAGGGAGTGGTTTCTGTTGCTGGCAAGTAGGCCAGCAGGAAGGCGGAGTACAGGTCACGCTGCACAGGACCGATGCCGCAGCTGCACTGATGAAGCCGCTGCGACAAGGGCTTTTTGACATAGGTCTGACAGCCGTGGCAATACTGCGACAGCCTGGTGCTGGGGGTGGCAACTTCGCGCAGGGTGCCGCCAGTCTTTGCAACTGTGCGTTTCAAATGGGCTACAAACATCCCTGGGGCGCGCAGCGCCACGCTCTTGCCGTAGAGCTTCTGCCAGCCTTGAAATGACGTTTTCTCGATCTGAAGATGGGTGCCCATCCGCACCAGGTCGTTGACCAGTTTGCCGTGCTGGCTCTTGCGATGGGCTGCAAGCTTGCGCTCAGCACTGGCATGTCGGCGACGAATGGCCAGGTAGCCCTGGCTGTGCTTCCAAGTCAGCCGGTGCCTGCCGTGCTTTTTCACCCGACCTTGCTCGTCGTAGTTTTCGGGATTGGTGGCCCGGCGCTGTCGCTCCATCTTGCGCTCCAGGCGCCGCTTCTTCCTGCCATCCGTTTGCAACTCCTCGCAGAACGTCTTGAGCTGCACAGTCCCTTGACGAGAGAAGATCGCCAGGCCGGATGGGCCAATGTCCAGCCCGATCGTGTCGCTTCCTGCCTGGTTCTTGAGTTTCTGGTAGGGGGTACCCTTCAAGACCAGCTGGACGTAGAAGCGCTTGCCCTCGCTGTCTGCTCCTTTGGCGTGCGAGCTGCTGGCCTTGCGCCGGATGAGCCGGACGTACTTGATCGGCTGCGAGAGGCCATGCCGCACCAGCGGATCGGTCCAGTCGATCAGTGCGGGGATGCGGTCCTCGCCCCAGAGCAGCCAGCCGCTTCCATGTCCGGCTTCGGGCCTCTGCAGGAGGAAGCGCATGCCCGTATCGTTGCGCTTGCCCTCGACGCTGTCCAAGCCCCGGCCACGGCTCTTGAATCTGACCATCCTGGCCTTACCGAGACACACGCGGTTGACCGCCTGGTAAGCGCGCGTAGCCAGGGTTTGCGCCATGGTGGAGTCCAGGTGATCGGCGAGCCAACTCTGGCGTGTGCCTTTGGCGTACGCGTGCAGGCCGTATTCGGTGAATCCATACTGCTGGCGCAGGTGAACGAAGGCCGCTTGACGCGCTTGCTTCTGAGATCGGCCAAGGGAGCGAGCGGCTTGCCAGGCTGGATCTGCGCGCATCTGCTGCAGGCGCTTCCTGGCTTCACCCAGGAGGGCATTGTAGAAGCAACGAGCGACTTCCAGATGCGCAAGGAGCCGAGACGCCTGCCCAGCATCGGCACATAGTGGTAACTCCAGCAGGAATGTCGGCGTTGTGCTTCGCTTCAACTCAGGTGCCCCTCTCTTAGAACGAATGAACTATATTCTACAAGAAAACCGTTCCATTGTCAAGCCTGCTCTGGCTTCTTGGCGGCAGGAATCAAGTCATCCCCGGACTGAAGGCAACAGGGTTTGCTGGCTCTTTCCCGTAATTTCTGAGCCGATGAATGCCCTAAGTCATGAGAGAAGAACATACGTTAATCTTCTCTTAGACGCGTCAAAAGGTGCAATGCCGGATTGTTATTAATTGCCTTGTTGGTGAAGACTGACTATGCTATAATCTGACAAGAGAATACATCTGCGGGTGCATATATTGATAAATCAACAGAAACGTTTCTCCCCAAAAGCATATGCCATTGTGCAAGGGAAATATAAGTAATCTGTCTACCATAAAACTCCCTGCTCCACAATATGAAAACTGGCTTAATGGTACAAGGAAGTGGATGCCCAGGAAAGGATTGCTCTATGATTGATCCCGATAATGAGTTGGAACCGCGATACCAATCGATTATAACTACTCCTGATTGGTATCAAACGAATATTCCCTGCCAGGTAGGGTGCCCTGCTCATACTGACGTTTCTACCTATATTGGTTTGATCTCCCAAGCACGCTTCGATGAAGCGTATCTATTAAACCGAAAATGCAACATTGTGCCAGGCGTTCTGGGTCGTACATGCGCTCGTCCCTGCGAACCAGTCTGCCGTCGAAATAAAATTGATGGCAAACCTATCGCTATTTGCTGGTTAAAACGCGCTGCAGCCGATCATCGTGAATTTCAGCACCGGGCAGTACGACCACCTATCACTAAAGAGAAAACAGTTGCTATCGTTGGTGCTGGTTCGGCAGGTTTAGCTTGTGCGCGCGATCTTCGTGAGTTGGGTTATCCGGTTACAATATATGAAGCCGATCCTGTTGCTGGTGGAGTTATGGTCAATGGAATTCCTGTTTGGCGACTACCTCGCACTGTTACCTATGAAGAGACCACAGAATATATGAATGACCTTGGGGTTGAAGTGCATTACAATACACGTGTTGGTCGTGATGTGATGCTCACTGATTTGCTCAAGAACTATGATGCTGTCTTCGTTGCTGGAGGTTGCTATATCTCGAATCCCATGTCAGGGCCTGATAACAAGATCATACCTGGTGCTACTCTTAACGGCGTCGAGGATGGCATAAAATTGTTATCGAAGACCAATTTTGGTGAACCTGCTTTTATTGGCAAGCGGGTTATTGTGTTAGGTGGTGGTTTCACCGCTATGGACTGTTGTCGTACTTCAATTCGCTTTGGTGCGGAAAAAGTCTATGTACTTTATCGTCGTTCAAAAGAAGAGATGGGATCCGATGAGTACGAAGTCGATGAGGCGATCATAGAGCATGTCGAATTCCAGTATCTCGTAACTCAGCTTGAAGTTTTGAGCGTAGATGGAATACACGCTAGCGGGCTCAAACTCATTCGCAACAAGCTTGGTGATCCCGATGCGAGTGGTCGACGCCGTCCTATACCGGTTCCTGGTACTGAGTTTGTGATCGAAGCTGACACTATTATCCCTGCTTTCGGTCAATATAGCGATCCTTCCTGGTTACAGATTGACGAATTGAATCTCGAAGTCAACAAACGTACAGGCATTCCTCTAAGAGACCGCGAAACCTGGATGACTAGTTACCCAGGGCTTTTTGCTGGTGGGGATTATACTGATGGTTCGCGGAACCTGATCTCAGCCATTGGAGATGGACGTGATGCTGCAATTGCAATCAACCTTTATCTTGGTGGCGAGGATATACCTGCAGAGCCAGCAGAAGAAATAGAACTGCCAGACTATCGGCGTGGCATGGTTGATGATTACGAATCCATCCCATTCGAATTTATTCCTGCCCTACCGCTCCAAGAACGTTATAGCAATACCCGTGAGACCGAAACAGGATATACTCCCGAACAGGCAGTGGAGCAGGCGCGACGTTGCCTGCAATGCCAGTTGAATATTATGATTGATCCCTCTATCTGTATTCTTTGCTCGGGTTGCGTAGATATTTGTCCTTATGACTGTATCAGTATGGAGGGTCTTTCACGAGTGGTCAAAGGTGACCCCATGCACCAGGGAACAGAATCCTGGCGAGGTGGTGCTGATATGATTATTGACGAAGAGAAATGTATTCGTTGTGGCCTGTGTATTGTACGTTGTCCTACGGATGCTATCTCTATGGTACAATTTGAGGTGGCAAGCCCTAACGAACGCTGGACTGTTTCAAAGATTCCTATGCTCAACGTGTAACTAGGAATCCATGGCGATGTAACTCTTAGCGTGCGCCTTCAGATATATGGGTTATATATCTGGAGGCGCGTGTTACTGTTTGAATTTAGATTCCTGCAAATAAGCCACCAAGGAATGAGAACGGTGATACTCTCCCAACTTTGGTACTACTTTCTTGCGCTGTTTAACTGTGCCAATCATAATAGTAGCTGCTTTGGTTG
>DATMNR010000070.1:0-3551 GCA_035568795.1 Ktedonobacteraceae bacterium | reverse complement strand
GCAAGTAGTAAGATGCGCCGGGCACAAGAACGGGTCCAGCAATCACGCCCATATGCTGATCAACTTCGAGGCCTCGTCTCACGCCTTGCCAGGGTTACTGGCGAAGATGTGGGAGGAGAGATAGCGCTGCTGAAACAACGTCCAGTACGCAAAATTGGAATAGTAGTCATTTCACCTGACAGCGGTCTATGTGGAGCATTACCAAGCAACATCAATCGTAAGGCTGCTACAACGGCCATTGAAGAGCAAAGGCGATTCGCTGAGCAGGGAGAGAGACCAGCAGTCGACTATGTAGCAGTTGGACGCAAGGGACGTGATTTCGTCTTACGCAACCAGTTGCACCTGATTGCTGAATTCACGAAATATGGTGATAGACCATCCTTACAGGATGCTTCGGCTATTGCACAGGTAGCGGTGGACGCCTTTCTCAACGGCGAGGTAGATATCGTTTACCTGGTTTATCCAAAATTTATTAATACTGTGAGCCAGTTACCAACTACCGTGCAATTGTTACCAGTACAGCCTCCTCCTGAGCAGGAAGGAGAAAGTAAGACAATCGAATACATCTACGAACCAGATGCAACAAGCATTTATGAGGCTTTGCTTCCGCGTTACGTGAATGTACAGGTCTACCAGGCATTGCTCGAAACGATTGCGAGCTTTAATTCAGCTCAAATGGTGGCAATGAAGAATGCAACGGATAATGCGAACGATCTCATTCAGGATTTGACCCTTACCTATAACAAAGCCCGCCAGGCAAGTATCACGACCGAGATTCTTGAGATTGTGTCCGGCGCTGCGGCTTTGTAAGCGAGTAGGAGAAATATATGGCAATAACGAAAACGGGTACAAAAGGAAAAATTGTACAGGTACTTGGGGCAGTAGTGGATATTGAGTTTCCACCAGACCATCTACCAGATATCTACAATGAACTGCAAACTCAACTAGAAGGGTCTGATCATGTCCTTTCACTGGAGGTTGAGCAACAGCTAGGGAATAACTGGGTACGTTGCGTGGCGATGGGTTCAACAGACGGCTTACAGCGTGGTATCGATGTATTTGATATGGGCGCTCCAATTTCAGTGCCAGTAGGACCAAAAACACTGGGACGCATCTTTAATGTGCTTGGCCAGGCAGTTGACAATAAGCCGGAAGTAACAGATGCCCCACGTCTGCCTATTCATAGGGAGGCTCCAAGCCTGGAAGACCAGGCAGCGACAATTGAGGTCTTTGAAACGGGCATTAAAGTCATTGACCTGATCTGCCCATTTATGAAAGGCGGAAAAATTGGGGCCTTTGGCGGCGCTGGTGTGGGCAAGACAGTTATCATTCAGGAACTGATCAATAATATCGCGAAGGGACATGGCGGTTACAGCGTATTCGCGGGCGTAGGTGAGCGCACACGTGAAGGGAATGATCTCTACCATGAAATGCAGGAAGCGAAGGTCATCGACCGCCTGGCGATGGTGTTTGGTCAGATGAACGAACCGCCTGGTTCGCGTTTACGTGTAGCCCTGAGTGGTCTGGCAATTGCGGAGTATTTCCGTGATGAAGAGGGCAAAGACGTATTGCTCTTTATCGACAACATCTTCCGTTTTACTCAGGCCGGTGCTGAAGTTTCGGCGCTGCTGGGCCGCATGCCTTCTGCTGTGGGTTATCAACCAAACCTGGCAGAGGAGATGGGCGAATTGCAAGAGCGCATCACTTCAACGAAAAAAGGAGCAATCACATCTATGCAGGCTGTGTATGTACCTGCTGACGATTATACAGACCCTGCACCTGCCACAACATTCGCCCACCTGGACTCGACGATTGTGTTGGAGCGCGCGATTTTTGAGCAGGGCATTTATCCCGCGATTGATCCACTGGCTTCTACCAGTCGCATTCTTGACCCGAACGTTGTAGGCGAGGAACACTATAATGTGGCACGAGGAGTGCAGAAGGTTCTACAGCGTTACAAAGATTTGCAGGATATTATTGCAATTCTGGGTATCGACGAACTGTCAGACGACGACAAGCTGACAGTTGCGCGAGCCAGGAAGTTGCAGCGTTTCTTCTCACAGCCATTCACAGTCGCAACTGTATTCACCGGCCTCGAAGGCAGGTACGTACCTGTTAAGGACACAGTGCGTGGCTTTACGGAGATTCTCGAAGGCAAGTACGACAATATACGCGAAGACTTTTTCTATATGAAAGGGAACATCGACGAGGTTGTTGAGAGCTACGAGAAAGAACAACAAAAGGGGTAGACGATGGCAATACGCACTACCATGCATGTAGAGGTAGTCACAGCAGAGCGAGAACTCTACAGCGGAGAAGCTGATATAGTAATTGCTCCCGGCACTGAAGGAGAGCTTGGTATACTACCAAAGCACGCAGCGCTGTTAACCACGCTTAAAGTTGGTGAGTTGCTGATCAAGCTCAGTGGTGCCGAAGAGCCGTTCTTTGTTTCAGGTGGCTTTCTCGAAGTATCGAATAACAGTGTGACGGTACTCGCCGAAACTGCAGAACACGCGGAGGAGATTGATGAGGCTCGTGCTGAAGCTGCTCGTCGACGTGCCCAGGAACTGCTTGCACAGGCAGAATCGGATACTGATCGAGCGGAGTTGTTGGGTGCCCTCGAACGTGCGGTAGCGCGAATACACGTGGCTGAAATTACTCGTCGTCGGAGTAATCGTCGTATTCAAATGCCGCCACCTTCAGAAATGTAGCTATACTCAACAACTGAGAATTCTAACCAAAGGGAGTGGAAGGCACGTGTTGCCTTCCACTCCCTTTGGTTTATACAGACTTGAAGAGAGTCGGCGTGATCTTTGTCAGGCTAACTCGCGTGGTACAATGACAAAAAGAACACCTATTTAATGTGATTAATTTCAGTTCGGAGCGATGATATTTTATGAGTACACCACCAACTGGACGACCCCGTCCATTTGTGCTAATTGTTATGGACGGTTGGGGAATTAACCCTCGCAAGGAGGGTAATGCGATTGCCCTGGCACGGACACCGAATCTTGACAAATTGGCTAAGAACTGGCCACATACAGCGATAAGAACCTCCGGTGAAGCGGTAGGTTTGCCTGAAGGTCAGATGGGAAACTCCGAAGTCGGACACCAGAACATTGGTGCAGGCAAGCGTGTACTACAAGACTATTCTCGTGTGAATGAGTCAATCAAAGACGGTTCGTTCTTCCAAAATCCCGCACTGCTCAAGGCAGTTGAGCATGTTAAAAAGAATGGGTCACGACTCCATATTTGCGGTCTATTAGGCAATGGTGGTGTTCATGCGCACGAGACGCACCTGGAAGCGCTGCTAGGCCTGGCAAACATGCATGACATCGAACATGTATACATTCACAGCTTTACAGATGGCCGTGATACTTCGCCTACTGGAGGTGTTGAATTCATGCGCTATCTACAGGCTCGCGCTACAGAGATTGGTGGAAAACACGCGGCAAAAGTAGCGACTGTAAGTGGACGCTACTATGCGATGGATCGGGATAATCGTTGGGATCGCACAGCGCTTGCATACTTCGCCATGACTCGCGCTGAGG
>DATMNR010000069.1:0-2276 GCA_035568795.1 Ktedonobacteraceae bacterium | reverse complement strand
GCTGATGATGGCTAATAGTACAGTCAATGCCGAAGAACTGGCGGCTATAGGTGAGACAATCGCCAGAACCCCAACTTCAAAAGCGCGGTAGAGGGAGAACGCACTCACAACATTCAACAACGCAACCAGAACTGCCAATATCCACCATTGCCAGCTTATGGTTGCTGCCAGGCGCATAAAATCTCCTGTAGCTGCCAGGTAGACACTTAAGCAGGCTAGGCCAATGAACTGCATAAAGAAGAGCGTCCGATATGTTCCAATGATACGTGTTGAATAACGAACTAAAAAATCGGCTGTGCCCCAGAAAAGGGCAGCCGACAGACCCAGAAAAATACCCATGTTGCTCCAACTGTGCTATAAAAAAGGAGAAGCGACTTTCGCATTTAGTCTGATGATGGATGTGCCGCGGTATACTCTGCGGGAGCAAATATGACCAGCACTTTCAAATCCTCGGTGATTGTGTGAAAACGGTGTTCAACGTTTGCTTTTACAAATACCAGCGATCCGGCTTCAACCGGGCGATTTTCCTGGTCTACTTGAATAAAACCACGACCACTGATGACATAGTAGACTTCATCTTCTGTATGTGGTTCTTGCAAGTCAACTGCGCCTGCTGCCAACATATAAAGACCGGCGCTAAGCGATGGCACACGCAGAAATTCAAGATAATCCTGTCCCGATTGGTTGAGCTGATCAATTAAATGGGCGAGTTCGTAGGCTTCCATTGTCCTGAGGCTCCTTACTATTCATTCACGACAACATTTCTCAGTACTCCTATACTCTCAACCTCTGTTTCCATTATATCTCCAGCTTTGAGAAATTCAGGGGGATTGCGTGTAAACCCAACGCCACTGGGCGTTCCCGTCGCGATGATATCACCTGGCTCTAAGGTCATGCCTTTTGAAAGGATAGCGATTATCGTGCGAATGGGGAAAATCATCATACTGGTGTTCCCGTCTTGCTTTGTGATACCATTGACACGCAATCTCACAGCGAGCTGTTGTGGATCCTCGATCTCGTCAACGGTGACAATCCATGGCCCCATTGGGCAATATCCATCAATGCTTTTCCCTTTAAAAAACTGCTTATGGCGCGATTGAAGGTCACGAGCGGTGACATCATTGAGTACAGTATAACCAAAGACGTGGGATAACGCATGCTCTTCAGGTATATTCTTGCCACCTTTACCGATAATTACTGCTAGTTCGACCTCCCAGTCGATCTCTTCAGAAACTGTCGGATCGATGATGATATTGCCAAATGGGCTATTGACGGTGGTTGGCGCCTTTGTAAAAAAGACAGGATATTCCGGCGCTTTAGCCTCTTGCCCGCGTAGGAACGCAGTTTCCTTCGCATGTTCGGCATAATTCCAACCGAGGCACATAATATTTTTGCGTGGGCGCGGAATAGGAGCAGTGAGTTGCACATCAGATAGGTCATGCACCGCGCCAATCTCAGTAAATGTCTTTACGTCACTGAAATGACGACCTGCTACTTTATCAAGAATTGTGTGTAGTTCGCGCATTCCTTGCTCATAATGGTCGAGTAAATCGAGCATCTGATCATGTGGAATGATATTGAGCGCTCGTGCTGCTAGGTCAACGTCAAGAAGCTCGTTGTTCTGGACAATGCCAATGCGGATCTTTGGGATCGCTATGGTGGAAAAGCTGGCGAGTTTCATATAAATCTCCCTTATAGAATGGTTCATATGCTCTATTTGCCTCAGGTAACTATATGGTAGTATACAATAGTACAAAATATTTAGGAACGGAGAAATAGCTTATGGCAGTTGAGCCTCGACTTGCCTCAGCCGTAATGTTACTGCGTGATACTACTTCTGGGCAGGGAATAGAAGTGTTTATGGTGCGACGTGTTATCCAGAGTGATTTTATGCCGGATGTATACGTCTTTCCTGGTGGTTCCGTCTCTGAGGATGATCGTGCTGCCGAGCTAGTAGAAGGGCTTTGTAAGCCTGTAGCGGCATCTCAAGGAGATCCTGAAGGGCGTACTGCATTGGGTAGCGGGGCGAGAGCTGCCGCAATTCGTGAGCTTTTTGAGGAAGCTGGCATCTTGCTTGCTTATCATGCTAAAAAGTTATTAGCTATCACCGAGCAGGAGGGTGAACGCTTCGACACGTATCGAAAAGCTTTCAATGAACGAAAAGGTTCTCTGGTAGAGATGGCACACACAGAGCATCTTACACTGGCAACCGATCTCCTGGATTACTTTGCACACTGGATTACACCGGAGGGGATGCCCAAACGTTTCGATACTCA
>DATMNR010000068.1:0-4786 GCA_035568795.1 Ktedonobacteraceae bacterium | reverse complement strand
TATGGTCTGTCACTACTGCCAGCGAGGATCTTTTTCGCAATGCCCAACTTTTCGGGCAACGCGTCTGTACCCCGGAGGACTGGCAGAATATATTCGCGTGCCTGCGCTCAATGTGCAACTCGACGTACTGCCTTTACCCGATGAACTATCATTTGAAGCTGCTACTTTGATCGAACCATTGGCCTGCTGTGTGCGAGGAATAAACCGTGCAAATATTCAGCCTGGAGATAGCGTGCTAGTACTTGGCGCGGGCAGTAATGGACTTATGCTTGCGCAATTGGCACAACAACGCGGCACTATTCGTGTTATCATCGTCGATCCCATAGCATATCGTCGCCAACGGGCTTTAGATGCTGGAATCGACCATGTGCTGGATCGAGGATTCGAACAAGAGGACCTTTTGCAACACCTCTACGCCGTAAACGATGGGCGCAAGCCGGATATTGTGCTTGTCACGCCTTCAAGTATCAGCGCTATGCAACAGGGGCTTGAGTTAGTGGGACCTGGCGGCACCGTCCTCTTTTTTGCCCCTCCCCCTCCAAAATCAACGCTGCCTATTACACCAAATACGCTCTTTTTCCAGGAGGTAAGCCTCCATACCAGCTACTCCGCAGGCCCCTACGAGACACGGCTAGCCTTAGATCTCTTACGTAACGGGCGCATTCGACCAGAAACTGTGATTACGCATCGTTTCCAATTGAGAGAAGCTGCGCAGGCCTTTAAGCTGGTGGCAAATCCTGGTGATGCATTGAAAGTGGTTATTACTATCTAATCCAAATGGGCATTTCCTCGTGATCAATCCCAAAATGATGCGCAACCTCGTGAAGAACAGTATGCCGCACCTGCCTTCGAATACGATCTGGGTCCCCATGACAATACTCTACGATCGAACGTTCGTAAATGGTAATGATTTCGGGATGTGGCAACCTGGCTTGACCATAAGCAGTCAATGGAACACCTTCGTATAAACCTAGCAGGGTATAGCCTTCTTTTACACCTACTCGATCCATCACCTCCTCACCCGGCTCGTACTGGACTCTCACCAGCACATTTTCCATCTGTTCGTGAAACTCAGTTGGGATAGTAGCCAGTGCCTCCCGTACAAGTTGCTCGAAAGGACTCAACTCGTCTCTGTAGCTATCTTTAACTACTTCCAATCTTTCTTCTTTTTCAGCTTCCAGGAAAGTATTTCCCACTACGTTTCCCTGATAATCCCTTTGGATGCTAGTAGAGTGGATCATTCTAGTATTTGACAGCAGAAAGAAAACGCCAATTACTCCAAAGGCGAACACACCAGCTAGAAGGAGCCAGCCAGAGAGTACGTCATAGTAGTTGTTGAAATAGATGCCCAGGATGATGAGTGCAATCAGAAAACTTATCATTGCGAAAAAATATCGCGATCGATTCATATTCTCATTAAGAGTATGTTTATCCGGCTCTATTTCACGCTGGTAGTCGTACTCTTCCTCTATCTCACCCATTGTAATCCTCTATTCCCATGTTGGGGATCTTTTCAATTTCCCAAACCGGGTTCTCGCTGCTAGAGTCTTTTCCTATACGCACGTAGTATAGCGCATCAAAGCCCTCTGCATAAGATGGGGGTTCAAATTTATGAGCTGTGATAAAAATTGCTTTCTCAGGCACCTGCGCTTTACCTGTACGCTGCATATTGCGTGTACGGCTACTCAATACATCAGGCTGAAAGTAATATCCAATAATCGTCGCGTCATAGCTGCGTCCAATATCGATGAGTAGCAGGCGATCTTGCATTGTTACATTTGTGTTATCAACGACGACAGATCGCTTTTCCTGAAATGCCCTTACGATACGTTCTGCCTGCTTCTGATTCTTGTTCTTATTTTTGCTGCTTTTTAACAGATCTTTACTGATATGTTCGTACGTTTCTGCGAATTGAGTTCGAGAAAATGTGCTTTTACCTGATGCTTGCAATCCCATGAGAATAATAAGTTCCATAACTCCTAGTTCTTCAGTTGTAAACAATCTTCAGCTTGCTGTTGTTTGAATTTCAAACTACAATAGAAATGGTATTGATGTTATAATACTGTGGGCGCCAGGCTCCAGTAAAAGTTGCCTCAATCAATGTAGTAGAGAAGTTCTTTCAGATACTTGACTCTACAATATAAGGAGTATGTATGACAACGACTTCTACCGATCCCAAAGTACAACAATGGATAAATCTCGCACAGCAATTACGTGTAGACAGTATCCGCAGCACAACCGCCGCCGGTTCCGGACACCCTACCTCATCTATGTCAGCAGCCGACCTGATGGCTGTTTTATTGACCGGTTACCTGCATTACGATTTTGATGCCCCGCAAAACCCAAATAATGATCATCTTATTTTCTCCAAGGGGCATGCTTCACCTCTGTTGTATTCATTATATAAGGCAGCAGGTGCAATTACTGATGAAGAATTGCTAACATTACGAAAATTTGGCAGCCGTCTCGAAGGCCATCCCACACCCATTTTACCATGGGTCGATGTTGCAACTGGTTCGCTTGGCCAGGGATTACCGATCGGCGTAGGCGTCGCGCTCGCTGGTAAATACCTGGATAAACTACCCTATCATATCTGGGTGCTACTCGGCGATAGCGAAGTGGCCGAGGGTTCCATCTGGGAAGCATTTGATCATGCCTCATACTATAAGCTTGACAATCTAGTGGCTATACTCGATGTCAATCGCCTGGGACAGCGCGGTGAAACAATGCATGGCTGGAATACAACCCTCTACGCAGAGCGTGCTGCGGCTTTTGGTTGGAATGCCATTGTCATCGATGGCCATAATTATGATGAAATCAACCAGGCTTTCGCTAAAGCCGCAAAACCAGATGGCAAGCCTACCGTAGTTATTGCTAAAACGGAAAAAGGTAAGGGTGTCTCTTTTCTAGAAAACAAGGAAGGCTGGCATGGCAAGGCACTCAATAAGCAACAGGAAGAGCAAGCGTTAAGTGAACTTCATTTTGTGCGTAGTCAGACGTTTGCCGTACAGAAACCTGAAAACCTCCAGCCTGCTCCTGAAGCAGCAAAAAAACCGCTGGAATTACCACGATATGATGGCAAAGAAGCGGTTGCCACACGCAAAGCGTATGGTGATGCGTTGAAGGCGCTCGGCGCTGCCAATCCCGATGTAGTCGTCCTGGATGGTGAAGTGAGCAACTCTACCTTTGCCGATGAATTTGGTAAAGCCTTTCCAGATCGCTTTTTTGAGCAATTTATTGCTGAACAGCAATTGGTAGCCTCAGCAGTGGGTATGAGCGTGCGGCACAAGATACCGTTTGCCTCAACCTTCGCGGCATTCTTCAGTCGTGCCTATGACTTCATCCGTATGGCTGCTATCTCCCGCGCAAACATTCGCTTGAGCGGTTCGCATGCTGGTGTTTCAATCGGTGAGGATGGTCCGTCGCAGATGGCACTGGAAGACCTGGCAATGATGCGTGCTGTATATGGCAGTACCGTACTCTACCCCAGCGACGCTAATCAGGCCGCGCAACTGGTAGCAGAGATGGCGGATCATGATGGTATTGTATATATGCGTACCACTCGCGAAAAGACACCGGTCATATACACTCCTGACGAGGAATTCATGGTAGGCGGTAGCAAGGTTGTTCATCAATCTGATACGGATGTCGTCACAATTGTAGCGGCAGGCATAACGCTGCATGAAGCATTACAGGCCTACGAGCAGTTAAAGAGTCAAAAGATCATGGCTCGTGTAATTGATGCGTACTCTGTCAAACCGATTGACGAGGAAACGCTGATGCTGGCAGCGGATGAAACTGGCAACAAAATCGTCGTCGTAGAAGATCACTGGCCGGAGGGTGGACTTGGAGATGCTGTGTTGGAGGCATTTACCATGCGCGATGGTCCAATTCCTGAAGTGGTGAAGCTGGCAGTCCAATCGATGCCAGGTTCTGGTACTCCTGCGGAATTGATGGAGGAAGCTGGCATTAGTGCCAATCACATTGTCCAGGCCGTCCAGATGCTCGTGCGAGAAGCATAGTCCTCCAAATATGTTGAGTTTTGTGGGTGCTGCGCCCGTGGGCGCAGCACCCACAAAACTCAACACACTCGCCGCCGCAGGCGGCGAGTGTGTTGCAGCCAGAACATGATCGAGAAACTGCTTTGAAAGAAACACTACAAGATAATTCAATAACAAACGCTGCTGAACAACTTCCAGCCCCTAAAGGTATCGGAATGGCTGTAGCTTTCGACTGGGGACTTACCGTACAGTTACTATTGATGCCCATACTCACGATTTTCCTCGGATCACCAAACTTTTCCAAACAGACTCCTGTAGGCTCGAAATTACCCATTATAATTTCCTTTCTCATGTACTGGGTTATTGCAGCCCTATTTGGCATTTTTGGTGAAGGTGTACGAAGTGGCTGGCGCTGGACGAGACCTGTGCAAATTGTAGGCAACACGCTCGGCTTCCTCGGTGGATTTGCATTGTTAGTGCCGGTATTTAACGACATCAAAATAGGGAATTATTGGACACTGGTTCCTGCATGTATTTTGCTCATCATTTCTCCGCTGATTGTCTGGCGACTGAGCAGACCTGAGACAGCCAGGTGGTTTAAGTCTGTGACAAGTCTCGAAGCGCGTAAACGACACGGTGGCTCCTGGGTTGTATGGATAGCCTTGTGGAGTATCATTGGAGGTACACTTGTGGCATTAGGTTCATTCCATTGATATGTTCGTTATGAATGTTATAAGGCAAGGTTCAAATGAGCTTGACAGTTCATCACGCATAGAAATGTCCAG
>DATMNR010000067.1:0-6334 GCA_035568795.1 Ktedonobacteraceae bacterium | reverse complement strand
GCCATAGCTCCAATAGGCCAGCACCTTGGCTTGCGGACGACTCAACGCGCGGCAGCATGCTTGACACGGTTTCCATCCATTGGGATAATGGCTCAGGGTGAGACATGATTTTTCTCCTGCCGAGATAGCTCTCGTGGTTTTGGTCTATCTTAGCAGCAAAAATCAGTCTCTTCACCAATGCTCCTTTTTGGGCTACCCCTCCTCAGTTCTCAAAAAACCTACTAGTGAAAGACACCCCACACCCCGTCAAGGGGCTGCTGCCCCTTGAAACCCTGCTAAATAATTTGCACCATTGACTTTTAAGTTTTTTCATGTTATAAAATGAATGATGTTCATTCATTTAGAGGATAGAGGGTGGAAATGGTCAAAGAAGACATACGATCTAAACGACAGGCTATTATTGAGGCAGCACGCAAAATCTTTGCGATGAAAGGGTATGAAGATACCACGATTGCTGAAATTGCGGAAGATGCAGGCATTGCAGTTGGAACAGTCTATCTCTATTTTGGCAATAAGAGGGATATTTATACAAGCGTCTCACTCGATTGGGCGACGTTGCTTGCTGCAGCTTTTGAGGATCCAACCATCGCTGCGTTACCAATCGAACAGGTGCCACGAGCAATGATCGAAGCTACTTTTCGGATCTGCCATAAGGATAGTGATATGATGTCGCTTTTTCAGGTAGATATCCAATCTGAAGAAGAGATTCGAAAGCATAGAGCTGCAGACGAATTGATCACCGGGGTCATTGACAACTTTTTTCGCCAGGCAATCGCGAGAGGTCAACTTGCACCTTTCGATACAGAGATGTACTCGAAAATCATTTTTGGCATGGTTCACTCGGTCTTGTTCGAATGTTTCTGTGTGGAGGGTGGGGAGCGTGAGGACCTTTTTAGAGAACGTACCATAGAGATTATTGAAAGTTTATTCTTTGGTCTTTCTCTACGTGAAGGGATTGATAGAGAATACGTGTAGCGCGATCCATGGGCAACTGTATGTGAGGGTGGGGATACATTCTGACTGTAGCGGGTGTTCGGGTGATGGATTTACTGTGAATGAACTTCACTCAGTGCAACAAATCGTGTTATCGGGCGTAAAGTAGAGTATGACACGCGGGATGGAATCTTGTCATGTTGAGAGTAGCAAACGAGATCCTTCGCGATGCTCAGGATGACAAGGATGGTGGATAGAATGACGAGTGTGGTGGGCAGGGTGACAAGGATTAGTATCGTGAGGAGGGCCGATAAATCGGCACCTACTAGTCTGTCAAACTTCAATCGGTGTGTTGAGCCTGACACCCGCAAGGGGTGTCCCTACATTTCACACGGTCATATGAAGCTTGACGGACTACTACGGGTGTCAGGGTCCGTTTGTTAATGAGGTAAGATGATTTTCAATGAAGGAAATGAGTGAAGTTCATTCATTGATCATGAGTTTGTAACATGAAAGTAAGGTACAAAGGATGGTTGTTGAGTTATACACATTTGCCACTCTTGATAAAGAAAAATGTATGAGTTTGACGACGTTCCGAAAGACAGGGGAAGCAGTTATTATACCTATGTGGTTCGCCGAAAGTAAGGGAATTATCTATTTAGGAACGGGAGTGAATGCTGGGAAACTCAAGCGTATTCGTCATACCGAGCGAGTAACGCTGGCCGCGTGTACTATGAGTGGCAAAGTAACAGGATCAGAGATCGAGGGATTAGCTCGAGTAGTCAGTGAGCCACAGGAGGTGAGTGAAGCTCAAACGGCATTGTCAAAGAAATATGGGCTTACACGCAGCCTGTATTATTTCATACTTAACGCTATAAGCACTATCCGGCGTAAGCCACCAATGCAAGAAGTCTACATGGCTATCGAATCGGTTAGCATTTATGTGGATTAACTTTTTTATGCGGACATCGTGGCACATTCCAAAGGGCTGATAAATCGGCGATGGTCGCGATTTGAGCCGGACACCCGCTGGCACTTACCCGTCTTGCCAACGACGCTAGCGCGTCTAGCGCTACGCGCTCAGGCAGGACGCAAGGAAAAGGGGTGTCCCTACATTTCACACGGTCACATCAAGATTGACAGAGTATTACGAGTATCTGGGTTCATTTTTAAACATAGAACATCGACCAATGAACGGGTGGTTTTTTGTCGTCAAGTAATGAATGAACTTCATTCATTACTTAGAAAGGATTAACTCATGTTAGCAAGACTTGGCGGAATGCTCTATCGTACACGGTGGTTAGTTCTCTTCTTAGCGCTTCTGATTGTGGCAGGAGCGGCGGTTTTTGGTACGGGTCTCTTTGGTTCATTAAAAAGTGGCGGGTTCAACGATCCAGCAAGTGAATCGTCGAGGGCGGAAGCACTGCTCGATACAAAGTTGGGAGGCGCAACTGCCGATATCGTCATCCTGATGAGCAATAACTCACTCAAGGCGACCGATACGACCTTTATGGACGCGGCTACAAAAATGCTGGAAACGCTCAAAGCGCGTCCGGAAGTTGCTTCTGTTATTTCCTACTATTCGACGCATAGCGCCAGTTTAGTGTCACGTGATGGTCACGAGACCTTTGCAGTCGTGCAGTTGAAAGCGAAAGATGAGGCAGCGAAAGAGAAAGACTTCAAAACAATTGAGCCTCTCATCACCTCGCCTGTGCTTCACACGATGGTTGGCGGTAATGTAGCTGTCAACATTGCAATCAATAAGCAAGTAAGTTCTGACCTGGAACGAGCTGAGTTGATAACATTTCCCATTGTGGCTATTCTGCTGGTGATTGTATTCGATAGTCTCGTCGCTGCATCGCTGCCACTGCTAATTGGGGGAATTGCGATTATGGGCGCATTTGCGATTTTGCGCGCTATGGCAGGTTGGACGGATGTCTCAGTTTATGCAGTTAATGTTGTGACCATGCTGGGATTAGGTCTGGCAATCGACTATGCGCTCTTTATCGTGACACGCTTCCGCGAGGAATTGGGACATGGCAAAGGAGATGTGAAAGTAGCGTTAGAGAGAACGATGGCAACCGCCGGAAGAACGGTCGCCTTCTCAGGCCTCACAGTCAGCACAAGCCTGCTGGGTCTAATGCTCTTCCCAGAAATGTTTTTGCGAAGTATGAGTATGGGTGCAATAGCAGCGACACTGGTTTCAATGCTGGCAGCGCTGACCATTCTACCTGCACTATTGGCAGTGCTTGGCCATCGCATCAACGCGCTCTCGATTCAAAGCTTATTCCAGCGCAAATCATTGTCTCAGCGTCAAGACTCATCCAATGAGACACAGGGGGCGTGGTATCGCATCGCTGAAATGGTCATGCGGCGGCCTGTAGTAGTAGGACTGGCAGTGCTGGCTATTCTCGTGACGCTAGGACTGCCTTTCTGGCGTGTCGCATTTTCGACACCAGATGTTAAAGTGTTAGCATCTAATCAAGAGGCGCGCATAGTCTCTGATAGACTCTCGCGAGATTTCGCACAACAAGGGAACTCTCAACTTGTGGTCGTGATGCTCACGCCTGGGGATGCGTTGTCCTCTGCGAACCTGGCCAGTCTTGATAGTTATGTACGTAGTATCAAGGAAATACCTGGGGTTGTCAGCGAAGACAGCGTGGTGACACTCAATGCCTCACTGACGCTCGCTGATTACCAGCAACTGTATGCACATCCTGGCGCCAATCCACAGTTAACTGCGATTGCTACACAGCTCGCGAATGGCGATACGACAAAAATTACAATCGCAATGCAGCCGGCTGATCATACCACGGCAGCTGAAAACATTGTAAGCCAGGTACGCGCAATTCATGCGCCTGGAGGACTT
This sequence comes from Ktedonobacteraceae bacterium, assembly GCA_035568795.1. Lineage (GTDB taxonomy): Bacteria > Chloroflexota > Ktedonobacteria > Ktedonobacterales > Ktedonobacteraceae > DATMNR01. The sequence goes on along the minus strand of DATMNR010000067.1, from coordinate 2,532 downwards.
GTACCATTAGTTGATGGTGTTACAGCCTACCAGATTGATTTACTGGCAAGCCTGCGAGCAACATTGCCTTACGCGCTGCTCGTGATGTTTGCGGCAGTCTCGGTGCTTCTCTTCTTAATGACTGGTTCACTGTTAATGCCGGTCAAGGCTATTGTGCTGAACATACTTTCGCTTTCAGCGACCTTTGGCGCATTGGTGTGGATCTTCCAGGATGGTCACTTGCAGAATCTGTTGGGCTTCCAGTCTACCGGCAGTATTGACGCGACACAACCTATTCTGATTTTCGCGATTGCTTTCGGTCTATCAATGGACTACGAGGTATTCTTGCTCAGTCGCATTAAGGAGAGATTTGATGAGACAGGCGATAATCGTGCTGCGGTCTCTTCGGGTTTGCAACGGACGGGCTGGCTTATCACGAGCGCAGCAATGCTCATGGCGGTGGTGTTCAGTGCATTTGGTACGTCAAGAATCATCTTTATACAGGAAATTGGTATCGGCCTGGCAATTGCAGTGATTATCGATGCTACGCTGGTGCGTATGTTACTGGTACCTGCGACGATGCGACTGCTTGGTAAGTGGAACTGGTGGGCACCAGCGCCGCTACGCGCGATTTGGCAAAGGATAGGTTTGAGTGAAAGCTCAGTAGCTGCCGGAAATATGGTAGGGAGTGAGGAAACGTTGACGTTAGGAGAAATTGAGAGGGAGAAAGCTCAAGTTTAATTGCCTGGATGTAGTTGATGCGAGATTCTTCGAGGGCGACCGCAAGGGTCGCCCAAATGCGTATCAACCTAAGGAAAGCCCATCACCATCCGTAGAGGCGAGGGTGGATGATGTGGGGTTGGGTGTGCCTTTATGGTCGCCCGCTGTGGGTCGCTTGAAGATGTGGGTTCATCGGTGAAGAAGCCGTAACCCCCCACCCCCGGGCGACCATAAAGGCACACCACCCATCCACCCAACCGCCCTCGCCCCTACGGAATCCTCGATTGGGGCTTAGGTTGATGCCTATTGTGCGACCGCAAGGGTCGCCCCTACTATACTGTGTCACCCGTTCTTCTCGATATTCGTGTATACTCGCCCTGGCCTTTTCGGAAGAAACTATTGTCAACGTCTATGATATATGGCATGATGTTACATACGGCGAACTATGTGAGAGAGAAAAGTGCTACCTGGTGAATCGAAGCTGTTAAAAGGGGGGCTGCCGATGGCGAAAAAAATCCTGGTCATGGACGATGACCCAACCATTGCCGATCTACTACGAGAGGCGCTGGCCGATGAAGGCTACGAAACATATATGACAACGCAGAGCCTGCGTTTCTATGATGCTGTGCAAGAATATAAGCCGGATCTCATTTTGCTCGACCTGATGATGCAATATCTGGATGGGCGCGACGAACTCAAGCTATTGGAGATGACGGATTTTAAGATCCCGGTGATCGTCGTCACTGCTTACCTGGATGCGGGGAAAGAAGAAGAAGCATTTCGCAATGCTGGTGTGGTCGACATCGTTTACAAGCCATTTGACCTGGATGATCTTGTAGAACTGGTTCGAACTACAATAGGCGAACCGGAAGGGAAAAATGCATGAGCACCGCTGTCAGAGTCGCCCTGGATGCAATGGGGGGCGACAACGCGCCGGGAGAAGTAGTGCTGGGCGCGATACAGGCGGCTCGTGAATATAGTATGGGTGTGTACCTTGTTGGACGTGAAGATGTGATACGCGCAGAGCTTGCCAGGCATGACACCAGTGGGCTTGATTTGCCTGTCGTCCATACGGATGAGGTTATCGAAATGGACGAGCATCCTGCCTCGGCTGTGCGAAAGAAGAAAAAAGCCTCGATGACGCTGGCGCTGCAGTTGGTGCGCGATGGTTCTGCGCTTGGCGCGGTCTCAGCAGGCAATAGTGGCGCGATGATGGCTGCTTCCCTCTTTACACTCAAACGTATCGAGGGTGTTGATCGTCCTGCTCTTGGTACCGTCTTCCCAACCAGAGATGGCGTGAGCTTTGTACTCGATGTGGGAGCAAATACCGACTGTAAGCCTGAATATTTGCAACAATTTGCACTAATGGGTTCCATTTATATGGAACGCATTTTTGCTGTTGCATCTCCCCGTGTGGGCTTGCTTGCCAATGGAGAAGAAGAAACCAAGGGCAATGAACTGGTAATACAAACCCATCAGTTGCTGAAAGCTCATGCGGAGACATTGGGTATCAATTTTATCGGCAATATAGAGGGTCGCGAAATACCGGCTGGTGGGGCAGATGTCGTGGTTTGCGATGGTTTTGTGGGTAATGTCGTATTGAAGCTCAGTGAAGGGTTGGCTGAAACACTGCTGGGTATGTTACGAACGCAAATGACCAGCTCGCTCCCAAATAAACTGGCGGCGGCTGTCCTGCAGTCTGGTTTGCGTAAAGTATTCAAGCGTATGGATTATGCGGAGTATGGGGGTGTGCCACTTCTAGGGATCAATGGTTCAGCTATCGTCGCGCATGGCCGCTCGAATGCTAAAGCGATCAAGAATGCTCTGCGTGTT
>DATMNR010000066.1:0-3469 GCA_035568795.1 Ktedonobacteraceae bacterium | reverse complement strand
ATTCCTTTAAGGAGGTATTCAACGTGACTGGATCAATCAATTCAATCGCTATCGCGCTTGCAATCGGTTTGGGAGCTATCGGTCCAGGCCTGGGAATCGGTATTGCTGCAGGTCAGGCCTTTAGCGCCATTGGTCGCAATCCGGAAGCGGAGCCATTGATCCGTATTAACATGTTCATCGGTCTGGCATTCGCCGAAGCTATTGCTATTTACGCACTGGTTATTGCCTTCGTGCTCACTGGTAGACCTTAATTTCCAGGCAAGTAGGGTACTAGAGAAGGCCCGCAAAACCTTTCTAACCCTACTAAGCTGGGTTAGAGCGCAAATGAGGGTATACCCTGATAGCCATTCGTTCAGGCTACAAATCGGTATTATCCCTATTGATAAGGAGGCGCACATAGAATGAATCTAGCAAGTCAGTTCGGTCTCAATCCTTATGCTTTTCTCTCACAACTTGTGAGCTTTGGCATCGTCTTTTTCATCCTTTGGAAATGGGGATTCCCTGCCATTATCAAGACACTAGAAAAGCGTCAAGCAGTGATTCGCGAAGGCATCGAGAATGCTGAAAAAGCCAGGCATGATCTTGCAGATGCAACTACACGCGCTGAACAGGTATTGCAGGAAGCTCGTGTACAGGCGCAGGAAACCATTGCCCTGGCGACAAAAGCTGCTGAGAGAGAGGCTAACCGCATACAAGAGGAGGCGTACGCTCGTGCGGCTCAGATTGAACAGCAGCAGGTGGCTCGCATCCAGCAGGAGGCTGCTCGAGCACGTGCCGAGCTAAGTCGACTGGTAGTAAATCTTTCGATCAGCGCTGCCGGCAAAGTAATCAGTAAATCCGTAGACAGTTCAGATAACCGCCGCCTGGTGGAAGAGTTCGTTCACGCTAGTGAAACAAGGGAATAGTAATGCTAAAGGGAGCAATAGCGCGTCGCTATGCCGGAGCGATCTTCGATATTGGGATGAAGCAAAACACGCTTGATCGAACTCTCGAAGATGTGCAGGAAATAGCCAAACTGTTTTCCATTCGCAAACTGGCCTATCTACTGCGCGAACCGAATATTCCTGCTGAGCGCAAAGAGACAGCATTACGCCAGGCACTGGCATCAAAGGTTCTGCCAACATCACTCAATCTCGCATTATTGGTTGTCCAGCGTGGACTGGTTGATATCATGCCGAATATCGCTCGCGAGCTGAACCAGCTTGTGCTTGATTATAAGAATGAGGCAACAGCCGAAGTTACAACGGCAACGCAATTAGATGAACCGACGCAGCGCCAGGTTCAGCATGCATTAGAACGTATGACAGGCAAAAAGATAGTTCTAGAAACCCGAGTTCAACCGGATATCCTGGGTGGAGTAGTAGCGCGAGTAGGAGATCAGGTGATCGACGGAAGTGTAGAACGCCGTTTAAAATTGTTGCAACAACAGCTATTAACCGGTGTTTCTTCTGCCAGGGTTGATTTCTTTGCAGAACCAGATAAAGAAGGGCCTGAATTGTCAAGTGATGGCCATAAGCCCGCTTACTAGCATCAATCATACATTCAAACCCGTATTTTGAGATAAGTTATCATCATGAGTGCCTTTAGAAGAGCGAACAAATAGCAAATACTCTTCCCTATGGCTGTAGTGGTATCCTTCGCGGATACAAAATGCATAACGAAACAGTCGGAACGAGGATCAATACAAACAGGAGGAACAGCGATGGCATCATGGGCTGACGAAATCAGTGCCATCATAGAAAAAAACATCGCAGGGTTTGGAACGAGCGAAACCGCAACAGCAAGCGTTGGCACTGTCATCGCAGTGCAAGACGGTATCGCTCGTGTCTATGGACTGCAAGATGTGAAATATCTAGAGTTGGTGGAATTTCCACGTACAGGGATCATGGGCATGGCCTTCAACCTTGAAGAAGAAACGGTCAGTTGCACTATCCTGGGCGAGTTTTCCCATATACGTGAAGATGACGAAGTGCGTACGACAGGACGTGTCATCTCAGTGCCTGTTGGTGATGCACTGATTGGACGTATAGTGAGCCCTCTGGGTGAGCCACTGGACGATAGAGGGCCAATTGTAACCGACACGTTTCGCCCGATTGAACGTGTTGCTCCTGGCGTAATTACACGCCAGCCAGTAAATACACCTGTACAAACGGGTCTGAAGGCTATTGATAGCATGATTCCCATTGGTCGTGGCCAACGCGAATTGATCATTGGCGACCGCCAGACAGGAAAGAGCGCTATTGCTATCGATACAATCATTAACCAGAAGGGCAAAAACCTGCTGTGCATCTACGTGGCAATCGGTCAGAAGAATTCCACAGTGGCACGTACCCATGCTATTCTGGAGCAACACGGCGCGATGGAACATACCATCATGGTGGTAGCAGGCGCCTCTGACCCGGCACCAGTGAAGTACATCGCACCATACGCAGGTTGCGCAATGGGTGAAGAGTTCATGGAGTCTGGGCGAGATGCATTGATCATCTATGATGACCTGACGAAACACGCCGAGGCTTACCGCAATATCTCATTGATCATTCGCCGTCCACCCGGACGTGAAGCATATCCCGGTGATGTCTTCTACCTGCACTCGCGCCTACTGGAACGCGCCGCTCGCCTGAATGATGATTACGGAGGTGGTTCGCTCACGGCATTGCCGATTATCGAAACGAAAGCAAATGACATCTCTGCGTATATTCCAACGAATGTAATCTCGATTACCGATGGGCAGATATTCCTTGAGACTGACCTGTTCAACGCTGGGCAGCGACCCGCCGTAAACGTGGGTCTTTCGGTTTCACGAGTAGGTAGTAGTGCCCAGACACGCGCAATGCGACAGGTAGCCGGATCGCTCCGTCTAGATCTTGCGCAGTTCCGTGAACTGGCGGCATTTGCACAATTCGCATCAGATCTAGACAAAGCTACAAAGAGCCGTATTGACCGTGGTCGTCGCCTAACCGAAGTACTCAAACAACCACAGTATCAACCGGTACCTGTGGAGAAACAGGTCATGATCATCTATGCTGCGACAGTTGGATACCTGGATGATGTGCCCGAAGATCAGGTCAACGCATGGGAAAGCGCTTTCTACCGCTATATGGATGCGAATCACCCGGAGATCGGTGATGAAATCATTGAGAAATCGGTTAAAGCGCGAGATAAAATGTCGGACGAGCTGTTGGGACGGTTGAACGCCGCAATCGAGGAGTTCAAAAAGACAGCGGCGCCGCACTAGGAGGATTGATGTATGCCATCAACCAGAGAAATACGGCGGCGTATCAGGTCGGTTAAAAATACGGCACAGATCACCAAAGCAATGCAAATGGTGGCAAGTAGTAAGATGCGCCGGGCACAAGAACGGGTCCAGCAATCACGCCCATATGCTGATCAACTTCGAGGCCTCGTCTCACGCCTTGCCAGGGTTACTGGCGAAGATGTGGGAGGAGAGATAGCGCTGCTGAAACAACGT
>DATMNR010000065.1:0-6498 GCA_035568795.1 Ktedonobacteraceae bacterium | reverse complement strand
TGCTGCTGTTCGTGTATGTGTTCGGCGGCGCAATTCAAACCGGGACAGGTAATTATATCAATTACGTATTACCTGGGATCTTACTGATTGCGATTGCGAGCGGGATCTCCTATACGGCTCTCCGTTTGTTTACCGATGTGCAACGGGGGATCTTTGAGCGCTTTCGCTCCATGCCGATTGCCCCTTCTACCATACTGTGGGGACACGTGCTGACCTCGCTGGTCTCCAACGCGATTTCGGTGGTGGTCATCATGCTCGTCGCGTTGATTATGGGCTTTCGTTCGTCGGCGGGCATCCTGTCATGGCTTGCCGTAGCCGGCATCCTGGCGTTGTTTACGCTGGCTTTAACCTGGGTCGCGGTGATTCCCGGACTGACAGCAAAATCGATAGACGGCGCAGCAGCCTTTTCGTATCCGCTGATCTTCCTGCCCTTTATCAGCTCGGCGTTTGTGCCAACCAGTTCGATGCCACCGGTAGTCAGGGCCTTTGCCGAAAACCAGCCAGTGACTGCGATCGTGGAAACCATCCGTGCGTTACTGTCTGGACAGCCAGTGTCTCAGGAGATATGGGTTGCGCTTGCATGGTGCGTCGGCATTCTGGTTGTGGCCTACATCTTTGCGATGAGGGCATATAAAAAGCGAGTGTGAAAAGGTGGAGTCACAAAGCACAAGCCTGCTATTGCTCATCGTTTCTTACGCAGTCGAGCTAAGGATATATAGCCGTAAGGCGGCATAGTAAAACATTAATCTGACGACAAAGCGGTCATCGGGGCCATTACTCGGTGATCAGGCACAACCAAAAATGGAGGGGTTCAATGTCACATAGTAAATTGTCAGACTTAGCGACGCATATTCGCGAACAGGCAGCGGCCTATTGCGATTCGAACAAGATTCCTGGATACCTTGCCGGCGTCTACCACGACGGCGACCAGACCGTCGTGGCCCATGGGGTAGCGAACATTGTCACAGGGATACCAATGACTGAGTATACGGGATTTCTTATCGGATCCATAACGAAAGTCCTGACCACGACTCTTGTTCTCCAACAGGTCGAGCGCGGCGTCATTGATCTTGATGAACGAGTCATCACGTACTTACCGGAGTTCAAACTGACGACACCCTCAGCAGCTGAAAAGATCAGCGTACGACATCTCCTGACACATACCAACGGGATTGATGCAGATTTGTTTTTCCTTGATGTCAAGGGCAACGATGCAATCAAAGCCTTCGTCGATGGGCTCAGGCAGCACTGTGGTGTTCTCTTCGGACCAGACGAATACATCAGCTACTCCAATGGTGGGATGATCGTAGCGGGGCGGCTCCTCGAAGTAGTAACTGGAATGTCTTACCACGATCTTCTCAAGCGCGAGGTGTATGCACCTGTTGGCATGGAGGATTCATGCACCTCTGCCGAGGCAGCTATCCTTCGGAACACCGCCGTTGGCCACTTCCCCGATCCAGCGACCAAAGGCACAAGACGTACCGACATGTTTAAACTACCGGACACCTGGGCGCCTGCTGGAAGTACGCCGATCGGCACCATCCGTGATCTCCTTGCCTTCGGACGGACCCATCTCAATAGCGGTGTGTCGCCGTCGGGGAAACGCGTTCTATCGCGTGAGTTAACCGCACGCATGCAGTCTGTGGCGTATGACATGGGAACCCCGAACGTTTCACCCATGGGGCTTGGATGGCTACTCGTGCCATTTGGAGAAACAACTGCGCTCTCCTTTTCAGGGGCATCACCTGGCGGAGTGGCAGTTCTAGTTGTGGTGCCTGAACACGATCTTGTCTTTACAGCCTTTGGCAATGATCCGCGGGCGATGGCGCTGCATGACCAGATTCTGCTTTGGTTACTTACTCAACAGCTTAACGTCAAAGTTCCAGATCTCGTGTCGGAGACGACCCCGGTAAGCGATCTCACTCCTTACGTAGGTACGTACCGTTCGAATCAACTACGTGTCGACGTCAGTGTCGTAGATGGCCAGCTTGAGGAGAAAATGATCTACGAACCACTAGACGACGTGCAGGAGCGGATCTTTACCAACTTCTCAGGTGGCTTGTACCCATTCCCGCCACGGCGCTTCGTACCCATTCGTAAAGATCTTTTCGCGCCGGCTGGAATGCCGCTTGAAGCATTCAATGGATATTCGCGCGGACTTCTTGTCTCATACCACGGCATCAGCAAAGGCCGTGCGAACTATCGATGCGCCGGTGGCCGCATGACTCGAAGAGAGCATGCTGGCTAAGGCTTGGAGTTCTGATGAAACTAGGGAGCCGTGCAGTACCTTCACACCAATGCTCGTGGGATTCCAAGAGCCAGCAATTGAGGATGCTGTGTTCAATTGACTGGATGTGTGATACGTGCTAAACCTCGCCCTGTAGAGGGAGGCCCAGGATGCGTGCAAAAATAGCTCATAGCTCACTTTTGTTCCAGTATTCGCTTGGAATGTTCTATCGGTAAGCAGAAAACGTCAATAACATAAACTCTTCCATACTATGCGCTCTGCCACTTTAATTTTCTTTCACATCTGCTGAACCAGCAGGAGAAGGGGTTGAACAACACTATGAATGGCTGGATGTGGCGCATGGCTAGCAAGCGAGGCTATGGGTGAAATGATATACTTTTGGTAAAGACCCATCGTTATATAATTTGACCTTCTATTCATGGTAAAAGGGGGTGAACCTATGAGTGACGCAGATATGCAAGCACTTGATGCGTATTTTGTGTCAGAGCGAATACGGCACCTGGATGAATACCGTGAGTTTCTGCGCATTCCAAGTGTGAGCGCGCTACCGACGCATCGCGAGGATATAATACAAGCTGCTGAATGGGTGGTAAATGCATTGCGGTCGGCAGGTGTGCCAACAGTAGAAATACTGCCGACAGGGGGTCATCCAGTAGTGTATGGGGCGTGGCCTGCGGAAAAAGCTGGATCACCAACGCTCCTGCTTTATGCACACTACGATACTCAGCCAGCCGATCCGTTTCATGAGTGGACCACACCACCTTTCGAACCAACGATCCGAGACGGTCGAATGTATGCAAGAGGGGCTAGTGATGATAAGGGGAATCTGTTTCTCACGCTCAAAGTCGTCGAAGCATATTCCGCACTGTATGGACGACCACCCATTGGCTTGATCTTTTTGTATGAAGGTGAGGAAGAAATCGGCTCACCGAACTTGCGGGCATTCATTCAGGAGCACAAAGAGCGCTTGAGTGCGGACGCGGTGATGAGCGCAGATAGCGTGATGTGGACCAATGATACGCCATCGCTGGTGCTAGCCTCAAAAGGCTTGATCGCGCTACAAATTGATGTCCAAGGGGCGGATAGCGACCTGCATTCGGGCTTGCACGGTGGATTGGCTCCAAATCCACTCAATGCTCTTACTACGATGCTCGGAAGTATGTGGACGCTCGATGGACAGGTTCAAATCGAGGGGTTCCACGAGGAAGTGCGGCCGCTGAGTGAGCAGGAACAGGCAGAAATTGCTGCGGTTCCCTTTGATGAGGCCAGTTATGCGCGATCTATAGGCATAGCTGCTCCCGTTGGTGAGCCGGGATTTGGCCCATTAGAACGCAACTGGGCACGACCGACTCTCGATATCAACGGAATCTGGGGAGGCTTCCAGGGAGAAGGGAGCAAGACGGTGATTTCCAGGGAGGCACACGCCAAAATCACCTGTCGTCTGGTACCCGACCAGGTGCCATCCCATGTCATTGCCGCCATCGAAAGGCATATCCGCACGCATTGTCCCGCCGGCATTACCGTCACAGTACAGCAAACTGCCGGATCGTCTTCCGCGTTTGCAATCGAGCCGACGCATCCGGCTTTGCGCGTTGCACGTGAGGTGCTACGTGCTTCCTACGACCGCGATCCCTTGCTGATCCGTCTCGGTGGCACGCTGCCAGTAGCTGATTATTTTCAGAGGGACCTTGGACAAGACATCGTCTTTCTGGCATGGTCGATGCCCGATGAGCACCTGCACGGGCCAGATGAGTTTTTCCGCCTGGAGAATTTCGATCGCGGCCTGCGTGTTTATGCGGACTTGTTTGAACGACTAAGTGAACAATGGGACGAGGGATAGACAGATTAGTCTTATCTCTTTTTCAGATACGCAATTGCTGCTAAGAGAATATCTTCTTGGTCTGTCCCAAAGGAGTCAAGTAGAACACGAGGGTAATTCCAAAGACCAACAAACCAATTGCTGCATAGACTAGAGCAACTTGTTGTGTCCGCTCTATGATAAGGCCACCAAGCAAGGCACCTATTGACGCTGTCGACCATGTCAAGACTCGGATCACGGTTATGACACGGCCAAATAGCTGATTGGGAACTATGGTCTGAGCTATACTGTAGGTACTGATTGTGAAGAGCACGTCTACTCCGCTACGCAATGCCCATAACAAAAGCAGAAGCCAGTACCAATGCGATACGGCTGTCAGAGCTGTGAAAGCCCCCTCCATCATGAGTGCCCCAAGAGCAAGCGTCCCCAGTGACCAGTGTTTGCGGTATCGCCCTGCCGTTAATGAGAAGAGCACTGTCCCAAGACCTCCACAAGCATATAGCAGTCCAACCTGTGCATCGCTGGCGGCAAAACAGTGCTTGGCAAAGAGTACAAGTTGTGCACTCGTAGTAGGCAAGATGAAATTGACCAACAGGAGCAGCAGAGTGATCCTGGACAGAATTGGGTGCTTCAACACATAGCGCAAGCCTTCTAAAATGTCATAGCGCAAACTCGTCGGAGCCTGCTTTCCATCAGAGGCGATATTAAAACTCGTGGTGATGAGCATGAGGGAAATGGCGGATATGAGGAAAGAGAAGGCATCAATCAGTAACAACATTGGAAGAGGAACTACGATGATGAACAGCCCTCCCAGCAGCGGACCGCCAACTTTCGCTATTGAGTAGCCTGCTTGCACCCGCCCATTGGCCGTCACCAGGTCTTCCTGACAAACCAGGCAAGGGATCGCAGCAAAATTCGCCGCATCAAAGCAGATCGTGAGGGTGGAATTGAGAAACGCTACGGCGTATATCCACCATACAGAGAGGAGTCCCACAACAGAAGCGAGCGGGATCGAGGCAATCACGAGTGCTCTGGCCAGATCTGTCACCGCCATCAAGCGTTTGCGATTCACGCGATCAACCCAGGCGCCAATTGCCAGACCAAAGAAGAGGTAAGGAAGGACGGTGACCGTAACTGTCAAGGCGAGATTCAGAGAAGAGCCGGTTAGATTGAAAATTAACAAGGGCAAAGCAAAGCTGGTAAATGAACTTCCCAGGGTCGAGATCGTTTGTCCGGTCAAGAATTTCCAGAAGTCGTTTTGAGTACGTGGCTTGATGACAATGGAAGTGCGAATAGACATGAATATCTCTCCATCTTGCAAAGCTCTACGGAAAAGTAGGGTTCATTTTCTAATGAGCATATGCTGCTTTCAGCATAGTTCACAAGATGATTCTTATGCTTGTAGCATAGATTGTTTTTAGAAGCTATCGTATCTAAACCTGTTTCTCTATGTTAAGGTTTGCCGTGCCCTGCCAGAGGCCATCAGCGATTGATACAGTCACAGATGTTTTCAAATTGCCATTGCCTATAGCGAGATGCCTCTTTGTGAACACATTGTGATCTTAGGTTCTCTCTTTGGGAGTGCATTGTGAGAGAGCCACACTATGCTTTATCAGAGTAGAGAAAAGATGGTATAGTGCGTAGCTTCGACACCATGAGAAGGAGAAAATCATGAGTACACAGATAGACGTTCAATCAGAGCGAGCATATTCAGAACAATACAATGAAGTGCTCGAACAACTTTATGACAAAATAGAAGGTTCCGCTAAAGCAGCGGTGGCCTTCGCTCCAGCTGAGAAACACGATGGGCTGGTGGTTATACCAGTAGCCAATGTGGGTTGGAGATTTGGAAGTGGAACCGGGACGAGCAAGCCAAAAGAACAAAGCACAGCACAGAGGGGCATGGGAGTAGGAGGGACAATGTCTGTTACACCGGTGGGGTTTATTGAAGTGAAGGAGGGCGCTGCAAAATTTCGGCCAATCGTTGCTTTCGACACCTTAGTGAAGATGCAGATTGTTGGGGGTTTGATCGCACTTGGAGCGATCTCACTGTTTGGACGCAGAAAAATGATGAAAGATGAAAAGAGCCGTGGATCACTTTTCAGTATTGTCTTCAGTCCGCACACGACGATCCTGGCAAGAGGGGGTCAAACTCGGAAACCACGAAGTGCTTCCCGACCGCGATTTGGCTTGAAAGGGAAGAGAATGCGTGCAGGGCAAGCTAAGATGTTCAGGGGGATGAGAACAAAGTAACTCCTTAGGAAAGACGACGAAGAGGGAGGTCGAACCTTATGACAGGGACGGTGACGGTTGGTAAACTCCTCGGAGGACGCTACAGTATCGTGAAGCTCATAGGAGAGGGCGGATTTGGCGCTGTTTATCAAGCAAATGACGAGCGTTTCCAGGCAACTCGTGTCGTTGCCATCAAAGA
>DATMNR010000064.1:0-3066 GCA_035568795.1 Ktedonobacteraceae bacterium | reverse complement strand
TCGTATGCGCTACCGTGACTGATCGACTTTTGAAAGATGGTGGGGTTCGATGTGACACCTACTATTCCATCCTCATCCACAAGGCGTTTGAAGAGTCCATTGTCTAGTTGTGTGCGATCGACGGTGTCATACCAGACACTTTGCCCTTGTGCCTTGAGTTGAAGTAAAGGATTTGTCATTAGTTAACTCCTTTGCGGCGATACCTATATCAGATACTCATAGTTGATGTTTTAAAATGGTATAAAAACTGGCGTAATACGTTACGCCTATATAAGAGTCCAACCTTAGCTACTTTCATAATAACATCAAACAGGATTGAAGTACAAACTTTTGCTACGATCCTTTGCTTGCTTTCTGCTGCAACTCATACAATTTACCAATTGCTTCAATCGGAGTCAGTTCATCAATCGCGAGTTTCTTGATTTCTTCAATTAACGAGTTTTGTTCGGCCGTAAATAGCGTCATCTGCATCACTGCTGGTGTTGTTATTTCCTGCATCGCCTTACGACGTGCCTTCGCGTCGCCTTTTTGTTCCAACTCAGCTAGAATCTCCTCGGCTCGATGTATGACCGGCCGTGGAATACCGGCTAGTTGTGCCACATGTATACCGTAGCTCTTGTCGGCACCCCCTGGTACAATCTTGTGCAGGAAAACTACGTGCCCCTCTTCTTCTGACACGGCTACATTCAAGCATTGGATACGCGGCAACATCCTGGCCACTTCAACAAGCTCATGGTAATGTGTTGCGAAGAGTGTGCGCGCTCCATACCTGCGGTTGTTGTGCAAGTACTCAACAACCGCTCGTGCTATCGCTAATCCATCATACGTGCTCGTGCCACGCCCAATCTCGTCGAGTATGATCAGACTGCGTGGCGTTGCATGATGCAGGATGGTAGCGGTCTCAACCATCTCTACCATGAAGGTGCTTTGACCAGTTGCCAGGTCGTCCTGTGCTCCAATACGTGTGAATATACGGTCCACCAGCCCGATAGTGGCGGATTCCGCAGGAACATAGCTACCGATCTGGGCCATTAACACAATTAGCGCAACCTGGCGCAGGTACGTAGATTTGCCTGCCATATTGGGTCCAGTGATAATAAGTATTTGTGCATCTGTAATGGAAATCTGGGTATCGTTGGGAATAAAGGGTGTTTCTATTTGAGATTGTTCTATTACTGGATGACGACCAGCTACAATGCGTATGCTATTTCCATTATCGAGCAGTGGACGACAATAATTGTGCTGCGCTGCTACTCCGGCCATGCTTAAATAGACATCGATCTCAGCAAGAGCGTGTGCTGTGTTTAGGATACGTTCAGAAGCATGGACGGCGATCTCTGCACGCACCTGAGCAAAGAGTTCGCTTTCCAACTTGCCTATCCTGTCCTGTGCATTTAGAATAAGCGCCTCGTACTCTTTGAGATCGGGAGTGATAAAACGTTCACCTGCAGTGAGTGTCTGCTTACGCACGTAATCGGAGGGTACACGACTCAGTTGCGATTTCGTAACCTCGATAAAGTAGCCAAATACCCTGGTGTAACCAACTTTGAGCGAAGGAATTCCTGTACGTTTGCGCTCGCGTTGTTCCATTTCGGTGATCCACTTTTGGCCATTTTGTGAGGCTTCCTTCACCTCATCAAGCTCAGCGCTATAGCCATCGCGAATGACTCCCCCCTCAGATGCGCTCAATGGTGGCTGGTTTACAAGTGCAGACTCAATCAACTGTATCACGTCCTCGTGATCAGCAAGTCGCTGTACCAGGCGGCTTAGTGAAGGCAGAGACATCTCGGCATCTGCTGGTAGATTTGCTCGTACCTCTGCGGCTGCGCGCAAACCAGTTGCCAAGCCCACCAGGTCGCGGGGTGTAGCTATGCGTTGGCGTATGCGATTGATCAGTCGCTCGATATCTCCAGCTTTCTTCAACGCTTCCGCCAGCCGGGCCTGTGTCATTGTATCAGTAAGGAGTTCACTGATAACCTCCTGGCGTGTTTGTAAAGTATCGATATCAAGAAGGGGTTCACCAACCCAGCGGCGCAACAATCGACCACCCATAGGGCTGCGAGTTTTATCAAGTATCCATAGAAGCGATCCCTTTGATGAACCACTGCGCCCGCTTTCGAAAAGTTCCAGGTTTCGCCGTGTATGCGCATCCAGAGTCATAAATTCTGCGACAGAATAGGTTTCAAGCGAGGTCAATTGCCGCAATAAGCCTTTTTGCGTTTCTTGCAAATATGCCACTACCGCTCCTGCTACTCTAATTGCTAGTGGCAGGTTCGCGCAGCCAAAACCTTCTAGCGAAGCTACCTCAAAGTGTGAAAGCAATCGATGGCTCGCATCTTCCTCAACAAAGTAGCGTGCGTCATATGGTGTCACATGTCCAGCAATGCCGGTTAGGAGCCTGGCAAGCGGAGCTATATCATCCTCATCTTCTTCAGGTAAGGAAGGTGTGTGTGAATCGCCAAGGGTTGCATGCGTAATGGCCATGGTTTCACCTATATCGGCCTGTGGATTCCCATTATTGCCAACCCGTGTTACTGGCTTCTCATTCATAACTGCTGCAAGCCAGCGCCGTTTACGCGATGCTGCTCCCTGAGAGCTATAGTAAGCCTCTACAATTACTTCGGCGGGACCGACACGCGCGATTTCTTGTTGCAGGGCCACTTCAGGCTCGTTTGTGCTAAATTGGGTCACTGCAAACTCACCTGTAGTAATGTCGACATATGCAATACCTACAGCATTCCGCCCAATAACAACACCAGCAAGAAAGTTGTTGCGTTTTGCTGCCAACATAGTTGGATCAATCACAGTGCCGGGTGTAACAATACGCAGAACTTCGCGTTCTACAAGCCCCTTAGAGAGAGCAGGATCGCTCGTCTGCTCGCAAACAGCTACTCGATAGCCTTTACTTACCAATCGAGCAATA
Organism: Ktedonobacteraceae bacterium; assembly: GCA_035568795.1. GTDB lineage: Bacteria > Chloroflexota > Ktedonobacteria > Ktedonobacterales > Ktedonobacteraceae > DATMNR01. The sequence goes on along the minus strand of DATMNR010000064.1, from coordinate 143 downwards.
TAGCCATCTGCTGCGTGGTGAGGTACTCCTGCCATGGGCGACTTTTCTCCACGCCCGAAATCGCGTCGTGTCAGGGCAATTTCGAGCTCGCGAGCCACAATCTCAGCATCCTCATCGAACATTTCATAAAAATCACCCATACG
>DATMNR010000063.1:0-5570 GCA_035568795.1 Ktedonobacteraceae bacterium | reverse complement strand
TTATTGGACACTGGTTCCTGCATCTATTTTGCTGATCGTTTCCCCGCTGATTGCCTGGCGACTGAGCAGGCCTGATACTGCCAGGTGGTTTAAGTCTGTGACAAGCCTCGAAGCTCGCAAACGACACGGTGGCTCCTGGGTCATTTGGATAGCATTGTGGAGTATCATTGGAGGGACTCTTGTAGCATTAGGTTCATTCCATTGAGATGATCGTTATGAATGTTATAAGGCAAGGTTCAAATGAGCTTGACAGTTCATCACGCATAGAAATGCCAAGCCTTGTCATTCTGAGCGTCAGCGAAGAATCTCGGTGCCCAACGTGTGAGATTCTTCGCTGACGCTCAGAATGACATTAGCCCATCGTCCCTCTGTACAAAGGAAAAAGTAACGTGAGCCTTGGTGATGAATCTTTAGAATGGCAGTCAATCCTTAACGCGTTGCGGAATATTACCGTTGAAACAGCGTATGAAACGTTGGGTGAACGAGGTACTGTTGCATACACAGATGGAGCATGCATCAAAAATCCAGGTGGACCAGCGGGTTGGAGTGTGATCCTCGTGGCTGTCGATAACTTCATAGATGAAAACATTCGTGAAGGTGCTCCAAGGATCGAAAGTTATGGCCACATTCCATCATCCCTGAATACTACCAATAATCGCGCCGAAATTGCAGCTGTGCTTGCTGCATTGTGCATTGCGCCTCGCGATAAACCCTTAACCATCTACAGTGACAGTGAATATACCATCAAAGTTGCGCAAGGTACGTACCAGATGAAAGCTAATCTCGATTTATGGGATTTATATCGCATTCTGCTCAAAAAGCGCACTACTCCCCCAACCTTCGTATGGGTTCGCGGGCATGCAGGACATAGCCAGAATGAGCGAGCCGACGAACTGGCTGGTCTTGGCGCCTGGAATGGAGATCAGGAGGCTTTTCGTAGATGGCAGGAATCCATGTCACCTGAGGCGCGTAATGCTCCCTCTTCAACAGAGATGACCCAGCTACGCCAGCACGTTCAAAAACTCAAAACGTTTTTTGATAGTGTAGCACTGGATAGCGCCCGTGTGAGTTCCAACGAACGCGTATTTATTAACGATATGGCAAAGCGCTTTCAAAAAAATAATTTCGTTCCCACTGAGAAGCAAAGCAATTGGGTGAAAGTACTTGTGAGAAAATATCAGATTTGAAGCAAGGATCATTTTCATCTCAAATAACCTCTTGTGATAGAATGAGTACATTAGAATCCTGAATAGAAGAAAGAGAAGTTTCCTTGTATCAATATCTGGCACAGCGTTTTAATGACCTATTGGAGTTGAAACAGTCACCCGTTGGATTAGCCTTCGTAGATGATGTACCCGTTGAAGTATCCCATACGAATGCACGCGTGCCCTCTGCCTGCACTTTTTGGCGCCTGGCCGAACAGGGAGTTTTCTCTGCAACGGCAGAAGACCACCAGGAATGTCCCATTGGTATGATGACCATGGGCTTTACTATGCCTGAAGCATCACAACAACGTGCGCAAGCATTAGTACAAACAATGGCAGATGTGCAGTATTTCTCACCTGCCGAGGTAGCCGTATTACCAGTTGTAAATAAACCTCATCAAAGCATCATATATGGTCGCCTGGACCAGTTTCCTGTGGAAGCAGATGTCGTACTTTGCATTTTGGATACTCAACAAGCGATGCTTGTTGCTGAAGCAATGGGAAACATGAATTGGTTGCATCAGGGGGGTCAATCGGCCTTTGGACGGCCAACATGTGCCGTCATTCCTCGTACCATGCAAATGGCCGCTACTTCTATGAGCTTTGGTTGTGTTGGAGCGCGCACCTATGCCGGATTAACTCCATCAGAGGTAGTATTAACAATTCCTGGCGCTGAATTTGCCACATTGGTTGAACGACTGGAGACGACAACCGCAGCTAATGCTGCGCTTGCACCATTTCATCAGCAGCAGAAAGCGCGTTTTAGTGCATAAGTAACAATAAAAACAGAGGGGATACCTTATGCCAACGTCATCCACTCGTGAAATCTATATTGAATTCGATCAGCGCGTTCCAATGCGTGACGGTATCACCCTCTCAGCTGACATCTATCGCCCGATAGATTCATCGCATATCTTGAGAAAATATCCCGTAATTCTCACTCGTACTCCCTATATGAAGTTGAACGAGCGGATACTTGTATCAGCAAAGTACTTTGCTGAGCGCGGCTATATCTATGTTGCTATGGATGTACGAGGTCGTGGTGATTCCGATGGTACATTTGTGCCGTATTTCAACGAGGGACGTGATGGTTATGACGCCATTGAATGGTGTGCTTCTCAAGCATGGTCAGATGGAAATGTCGGCACCATAGGGAGTTCATATCCAGGATGTATCCAATGGTTAGCTGCCCTTCAAAAGCCACCGCATATGAAGGCAATGGTGGTGCGTGTTACTCCTTCTGATCCCTTTGTCGAAACCCTAACAGGCCTGCCATCGCCTATGACTCTCTGTTGGTTGCATTTAGTCAGTGGGCGAATGAACCAGCTTATGGAGGCTGTAGATTGGGAACGTATCTATGAACACCTTCCTTTGATAAGTATGGATGAAAGAGCGGGCCGCCGCAATTCAAACTGGCGTGCCAATATTGAACATCCACAACTCGATGATTACTGGGATCCAATTTGTTACCAGAACAAGTTCGATCAAATTGATGTGCCGGTGTTGCATATTTCAGGCTGGTATGATGACGAACAAGTTGGAACTCCGCTCAATTATATTGGGATGACAAACTATGGAGCCACACCTGCGGCTCGTGCAAGCCAGCGGCTGCTCATGGGACCATGGGGTCACGTGGTCAATACAGTGTCAAAACTAGGCGAAGTAGATTTTGGGCCTCAGTCGTTGATCGACTTGCGGGCCGAAGAACTGCGCTGGTTCAACCGGTGGCTGAAAGGGTATACGAACATACGTATCACCCCGGAAGAATTTCCTGTACGTATCTTTGTGATGGGTGCCAACGAATGGCGCGATGAACGCGAATGGCCATTGGCTCGCACCCGGTGGACACCGTTTTATCTGCATAGTGGTGGTACTGCAAATAGCCGTTTTGGTGATGGGACTCTTTCGATAAACAAGCCTGAAAATGAGCCAACTGATACGTATCAATATGATCCAGCTCATCCAGTGCCTTTCATCACAGATCCTACGTCCTCCCAGATTGGGGGACCTGACGATTACTCAGCCATCGAACGTCGCGATGATGTCCTGGTATATATGACTGAACCTCTCAAAGAAGAGGTAGAGGTAACAGGGCCTGTTCGTGTAGATTTGTATGCTTCTTCCTCGGCTCCTGATACCGATTTCATGGCAAAGCTGGTGGACATCTGGCCATCAGGTTTTGTCCAGCGCCTCTGTGATGGCATGGTGCGGGCGCGTTTCCGTGAGGGAATGGATAGACCAACATTGATAGAACCCGGGAAGATTTATAAATTCTCGATTGATTGTTGGAATACAAGCAACACATTCAAGGCAGGACACCGTATTGGTTTGGAGATTAGCTCAAGCGCTTTCCCCAAATATGACAGGAATCTGAATACTGGAGCGGTATTAGGGGTAACAACGGAAATGGCGGTGGCGGAGCAACGGATTTATCACGATGCGGAACATCCATCGGCAGTTGTGTTGCCGATTATCCCGCATTTATAAATATCCCTCTCGCAAGAAGTTGCCTGCGCGTTGTGCGAAAGTCTCTGAAGATAATACTTCAAAGTCGAGCGAATCAGCAATCCTGTCAATGATATTAAAATACGTGCAGACATAGATAGCATCCTCGATAGCCTTGTCACTCACTCCCGCCTTACGCATTGGAGCAATATCATCTCGCCTGATCTCTCCTGGAGTCAGCGTCAACTTTTCCAGAAATCCCAACGTAGCCTGCAATTTTTGATCGATCGAGGCAGAGCGCCAATCATCCAGTACAGACTTGACAAATGTATCTCCGAGAGCCTCAGACGCGACCGCGCTGTGACTCCCCGTTCAAAAGGGGCACTGGTTCTTGCGCGAAACAAAGGCGGCGAATAGCTCGCGTTCGCCAACGCTCCAATCGGAAGGTCCGCGCATCGTATCTTCTAAGCACATCGAAAATGGGGTGCCAAACATTTCGGGCCTGTATACCAGCACTCGACTGACATCCGGTTGTGATGTCTCTTTTAAGAGTTGCTCGAGCTTTTTGAGCCTCATTCTTTTCGAAATCCCTTTCAGACAGAGATTGGAGTTGAGACCTCTCTATGAATACGCATCAAGTTCGGGATTGTCTCAGCGAGTCGACGGCCAAATCCACACTCAGTAGCAACACCAAATTCTGAGACGAACTTTTTAGCAACTGCTATTCGCTTTTGTGTGCCATCAGATCCATCAGTATAATGTACTAATCCCAGGTAAAGTTCTGTTTCAGGATGAAGCTTGAGATTCTTGAGTGGCGCAAAGTAAGCATCGTCAGATCGATCACGAGGTACTGGCATATGTATCCAGTTTATTGTGCGCTTGACACCTGCAGCGAGGGCGTTGGCGACTTCTACCAGTTTTGAGGCATCCTCCGGTTGCTTGAAATGGCTATGCCCGGCATCTCCATAGCAGAGATGATAACCCATCTCGATATCGGCCTGGACACTATTACCGAGCCGAATAAGTCGTGCGAGGAGTTCTGTTTTGCTATCTGACAAGAACGAGGGCATCACTCCCTCTAGTATTCCAAATTCGATAGCTACATCCCATTGGATAGCAAGCTCATCGTGTGGAATAGCGGCTGAAATTCTATCAAGTTCGTGGAGCATCCCCGTCTCGTAGGCCGGCTCGACTGCTGCCATATCCCCTGGCATAACAAATGCCACAACAGGTGCAATCGGAGTTGGAAGGCAGACTTGGAAACTACAGTGCGCAGGAATAGTTCCTGCCTGCTTGAATTGGGAGAAGATAGTATAAGATGTTATAGCAGCATCAGCGTAGCCAAGGTTATCAAATAACGGTTTGCCTGAGGCAATGGATCGAAGCTTGAAACGCCGTAGCATAGTATAAGCATTAGGCTCTGGTGGTATCAGTTCAAAGGCAGGGTTGTTCTCGAAAAAAGCTATTTGCCAGCCAATCCAGTTCGTTCGAACACCGGTCTCGCCATCTGGTATACGGTGCAATCGCTCGCCCAAAATTGAACTCGCTGTTCGGAAGACTTCCTCCGCATTTGCTAGAGGTACGCTACCAACCAGGTGCGCACCTTGAGGCTTAGGAGTAGAGGAACTGCTGATATTCTCGTTTGCCACATTGTTCTCCAATCTTTGGACGCTTCATACAAATGATAATTGTAAAATATACAGGAGTTTCGCCGCTTAGCTCAACAAGTAGTTAATCCTCACGGTTAGGTACCGTAGAGATAAATATATACTATCATACTACTAATTAGCTCTCAATTTAAGAGGTTTCATCGAACAGGACTTCTCACAATAATGGCTCGCTTACGAGCCAGGCCAGGTGAAGAAGCGACTTGTGAGAAGTCCTTCATAAAAGATCTATTTCCGCATGAGCAGAAATATA
>DATMNR010000062.1:0-2433 GCA_035568795.1 Ktedonobacteraceae bacterium | reverse complement strand
CTCCCAATTTCTACCTTCATTCACCTGCTCTTTCTCTCGAAAGGCTTGTTCCAGGTCAACCTGAAAATAATTGGCTAAATCAAGCAGGTAGCTGAGTACATCTGCGAATTCTTCTTCTAGCTCAATATTCTTCGGTTTTGCTTTTTCAGCGTACAATCCGGCTGTTTTGCGTATCGCTTTGGCCAATTCACCGACTTCCTCGGTAAACAGTAAGAATTTCTCAGCGTAAGTATCCTTCACCCAACCTCGTTCCTTGCATACTTCATCCAGGTATTTTTGAAGATCAAGGAGCGTTGGATGTTCTGGTAAGTAAGCCATAAAATTCCTCAATTTAGTAACACTATCTCTTAGCATTCCATAATGTTGTGCGCGCATCAGCGCTTGAAGTATGTCCTGCTTCGATCATCGTGCGGCGCAAAAAGTAACCTCCAATTAGGACTAATAGGGAGATCACGATTCCTTTGCGGCTCCCTCTAGTTGCGGAACGACCTGCCACTAACGAAAGAGTTTGTAATAGCCAGGGCAGTATCAGTCCCGTACCGGCGACAAAACTCCAAAATGTGCGGCCGTGTTCAGTTGGCCCAGTTCCAACCAGTGGTCGTGCGGCACGGCCCGTAGCGCGAAGAAAAGCAAATAAACCTGCCATCTCTACCAGCAATGCTACCCATTCCAGGCGCTCCAGTTTATGTAAAACCTGGGAAGGCGTATGAGTGAGACGTAACACTAATGATATCAAAGCTGTGCTGGTAGAAACAGCAGAAGAAATGAAGATGGCACCCAGAACCTTGCTGCGTGACCAGAGTGGAATACTTGTTGCAGTAAGGAGCACTCCTGTGTAACCACCCAGAAAAACGCCTAGAGCAGAGCCAGGTATTGCCAGAAACCTTTGGGGTAGTGCAGCCAGCAAACGTGATCCCCACCAGCGCCCGAGAATACCATCTCGAGCTGCCTGGATTACAGCTGTGATACCGCTAAAAAACGAAAAGCTTAGCAGGCCCCAGGTGCCCATCGACATAGGTGATTTGACCTTGAAGATACGCAACATATGCAAAAAGCGGTCGGGTCTGCCTAGATCTTTGATAAGAAGTATTGGGCATGGTAAAACTGAGAGGAGCGAAAGATAATATCCAGCGCGCGCCACGGGTCGATCTTCACGCGAACCAAAAAGTGCAGCGATGCTGGCAATGACATAGCAGCCTGCTGCCAGCCCACCAAAGAAAAAATACCAGATAATCTCCCAGCGCCACACAGGAGCTTTCAGTACGGGATAATCGTAATATGAAGGTTCTTCTAGTTCATGTTCTGAATCAGGTGTATGTCCTGTAGTAATTGTGGCCAGTTGCTCGGCAATTGTAGCCATTATAGTGCCATTTTTATATTCTTGTGGTAGGCGTATTTGCTCCATTGTAACCTCCATCTCTCATTATTTTTTGAAAATAAATATCCCCAATAAGCCCATAACTCCTGCTGCCACAATCGTCCAGAAGGAGGCAGGTATCACGTTATTCGATGGACGTTGGGGATTCTGAGGTAAATTATAGACTTCAGGCTGATCCAAAAGCAGAAAGAATGAGTTCAAGCCACCATCAAGGATGTTATCATCTACACCATAGAGCTGAGCTTCTTGAACGCCTCGCTCGTGCAAAATACCAAGACGCTCGCGAGCATGTGCCTTGAGTTGCTCTACTTCTCCAAATTGAATCGAATCGGTCGGGCATACTTTAGCGCACGCGGGCTCGAACCCTTCTTTCAATCGATCATAACACAGCGTGCACTTGTGGGCTTTACGATCTCCATATTGATCGCGTGCAATAACACCGAATGGACATGCAACGATACAATAGCCACACCCATTACAAATATCTTGTTGTACGTAGACCGTATCAAACTCGGTGCGGATTATTGATCCTGTTGGACATGCTTCCAGACATGGCGCATTTGCACAATGTTTACATACATCGCTCTGCATCAGCCAGCGATCGCTATTGAAAAATGGCATGGCTGTACTTTGTGAGCCAGGCAACAATGCCGTATTCGGTTGTATTAAGGGGATAGCGGGACGTTCTATATGCTCGATAAATTGTACATGTCTCCAGGTTGTGGCGCTCAATTGTCCCGTATTATCATAGCTAGAACCTGTCCACAACGGTTCACTGGCAGGTAACTGGTTCCATTGTTTGCAGGCGATCTCACACGCTTTACAACCAATACAGACGCTCGTATCTGTAAAGAATCCCATCGCTGCTTGCGGCGGCATCGGAGGCTCTTTGCTTCCTATGAGCAAAGATACTATTGACTTTAGAGATACATTTCGCATATTGGTGCGTTTGGATGTTTCAATTGCCATAGTATCCTCCAGCAAATTTCTAATATGTCACCCTGGAAGCGAAGAATCTCAATCGCCGAGACGAGATGCCTCATTGCACTCAGCAT
>DATMNR010000061.1:0-11813 GCA_035568795.1 Ktedonobacteraceae bacterium | reverse complement strand
CACAGCTTGTGCCAGGTTTCCCAGTTGCTCTGACAGTTTTGGGGACAGTGATTAGCCGCCAGGGTAACAGAGTAGTCCTGGATTCGGGAAGAAAGGCCATCGGCAGCGAACTCGGATTGCCGCGACTGAAAGACGTACCTGCCACCACTGCCGGAATTGCCGAGGAGCACCTGCTTGTCGATGTGGAATCAGGGTCACCAGTCAAGGTGGGTGACCGCTTAGAGGTTATATCCGGCTATGGCCCGACTACCGTCAACCTGCACGATGTTTACTATGTCGTAGAGCACGATATCGTCACAGATGTTTGGCCAATTCGAGCACGCGGCGCTGGCCTGGGACCGTATTGTTAAATGTGTCAGGATGGAGGGTATAATTGATCATGTGGTTCTTGCTATCTAATGATTGCCTCAGCAAGAATCAGGGAGCAATGAGATGAAACCTAAGATTGACGAAACAATATTTGGCTCGATCACCATCGAGGGAAAAACATTCGAGCATGACGTGCTCATCCACCTGAACGGCGAGATAGAAAAACGCAAGAAAAAACTGTCTAAAGCGATCTACGGAACGTCACATGTAATTTCGCTGGATGAAGCAAAGTTCGTCTACGAGAAAGGCACAAAACGGCTCATCATTGGCTCGGGGCAGGATGGCAATGTCGAGTTGTCGAACGAGGCGGCTGACTACTTTGAGCGCAAGCATTGCCAGATTGATCTATCACCGACACCCAGAGCAATAGAAACCTGGAACAAAGCCGAGGGAGATGTGATCGGTTTGTTCCACGTCACATGTTAAGCAATTCCGCTCGCTATACAACTACCTCTACATTTCTGTATAATGCCTATAGCACAAAACACCTCCTTCTCAAGAATATGGTCTGAAGAGGTAGAGACCCGAACGGAGGCTTTAGGTGAAAGAGCGTGGCATTGCTTTCCTCGCCGGGCTATGGCGTTTCATGGTGGCAATTTGTATCATCTTGATTGGTGGTGCTGTTGCTGGTGTGTTGGGAAATATTGTTACTACATACGTCAGTACAGGAACGTTTAATTTCACTGATCTTCATAAACTAGGACTTACTACCTGGCTCTCTGAGCATCTTTTACTAGTTATAATCGTTGTCCTACTAGTGCTGGTTCTCACAGTTAGTGCCTATCTTGCCCGTCGCTATCAGCAACTGGCAGCCCAACAGAAAAAGCAGGCGCACGAGGATGCACTGGTTGATGTTGCCAAAGGGGTAGCAGATATAGGTGCAGGCGTACGCGCAGCGCTAGAAGAACGAAAGGCCAGTCCTCCAGTTGACCCTCAACCGTCAAAATCGGTAATAACTCAATCCTCATCAACCTGGAATGTCCCTTACCTGCGCAACCCATTCTTTACAGGACGCGAAGAACTGCTCAAGCAACTTCACGATAATCTTACACAAAATAAAGCCGCAGCCTTGACACAAGCGCAGGACAGGCCTGCCAACTCAGCACAAGCCCAGGCGATCAGTGGCCTGGGTGGCATAGGCAAAACCCAGACCGCTGTCGAATATGCCTATCGCTATAGTAATGAATACCATTATGTCCTATGGGTAAATGCTGCTACACGTGATGAACTTGCCACCAGTTTTGTTAGCCTGGCAACATTGCTAAACTTACCTGAGCGAGAGGATAAGGACCAGACAAAAATTGTTGCAGCAGTCAAAAACTGGTTCACATCACATGACGATTGGTTATTGATTGTTGATAATGCGGATGACCTGGCTATGGCGGGGGATTTTCTCCCCGTTGGTGGAAAAGGGCATCTCTTACTTACAACTCGTGCCCATGCAGTAGGCTCTCTTGCCAATGGTATCGAGGTCGAGAAACTGGATACTCAACAGGGCATGTTGCTCCTACTGAGGCGTGCGAAAATACTCAGGCATGAGGCATCTCTTGACGATGCCCCGCCTGCAGATCGCATAGCAGCAGAAGCGATCGTCAAGGAAATGGATGGTTTGCCATTAGCTCTAGACCAGGCTGGAGCTTTCATCGAAGAAACAGAATGTTCCGTCTCCAACTACCTGGATCGTTATCGACAGCGCCAGGATTTGCTGTTGAGGCGTCGTGGAGGACCTGGTGAAGATCATCCCGAACCCGTTGCAACCACCTGGTCTCTCTCATTTGAGCGTGTAGCACAACTCGACCCGCTCGCTGCCGAACTGCTGCGCTGTTGTGCCTTCCTCGCTCCCGATGCCATTCCCGAACAGATGATCATCGATGGCGCCACGAAACTAGGTACACTCGTACAGCCAGTTGCCGAGAATACTCTGCTCTTAGACGAAGCACTTGGAACCTTATTGCGCTTTTCACTGGTGCGGCGCAAACGGGATGAACACACCTTCTCTATGCATCGACTGGTGCAAGCAATACTCAGAAGAAGTATGGATACTTCAAAACAGCGACAATACGCAGAGACCATAGTTAAAGCCATCAACCAGGCATTTCCAGATGTGGCGGATTACAGGAACTGGCCTCGTTGCCAGCAATATCTGCCACATGCCCAGGTCTGTGTAGATATGATAGATACATGGAAGTTCATATTTGACGAAGCTGGAGCGTTACACAATGAGCTTGGTTATTACTTAGATGATCGTGCTCAATATTCGGAGGCGGAGCCGCTGTACAAGCGAGCGATAGCCATCGGGGAGAAGACGCTAGGGCCAGAGCATCCCAACCTGGCGATCAGGCTGAACAACCTGGCGAACCTCTACAGTGACCAGGGGAAATATGAGGAAGCGGAGCCACTTTTGAAGCGAGCACTCGCGATCCGCGAGCAGAAGTTTGGTTCCACTCATCCAAGTACACAAAGGTCTCGAGAGAGATATGAAAGTCTGCTGAGGGAGATGAATAAACAGGAAAGGTAGATGAGTGAGGTGTTATATATGCATATTCGCTAGCTTGTTCTGCGGTTGCCACATCCGAACCCCTCGTGCGAACATAAAGGTACATCGCTCATCCACCCAAAGTCCTCATTGATTCCAACAAATGGGAAAGGCGTTGCCAAAGGAGCAAAAAAGAAGGACCCTCCTTTCAACGTATTTTGCTACAACCGAATGGAGAGCCTTCGCTTTTCGATGTTGGTGGAGTCAATGCCCCTTGCAGGAGCCCTCGCGCGGGGGGTTGCTGTATGTCTAACTTTCGCCAGTTCTTACGCCGCCCTGCTGGATATGCACACCGATTCCCCTTCACCATCCCTCCAAATCCCCCCAAAAAGTCTCGCGCAAAATGAGCGGTATGTGAGCGGTATTTTCGATAGAGACTAGAACCCTTCACCATGAATTGAAATGTAAGGACACCCCTCGCGGGTGTCCTGATGGAGGATGATGGGTGGTGGGGGCGCTCGCGCCGTCCTGGGTGATCGACGGGGGAATGGATAGTGGCACAATAAGCGATGCGCCTTCATGGAGCGTTCAAGGCTGAAATGCTCACGTTTGTCATTCTGAGCACCAGCGAAGAATGACAAGGGATGAGAATGACAGTGGTGGCTGATTCGTCTTTCTTCGCTCGATATGCTGAGAGTGCAATAGGTTGGAATCAATGCCTAACGCACCTTGACCCTACAGAGTCCGAGATAGGGTTTTGGATTTGCTATCCACGCAGGCGGGTATATGCTATTCTCAGGCCTTCTAGTGGTAAATACTGGTTGACGTGCTGAATCTCTGGTATGATCGGGGCCATTAATGATGCCAGACCGCCGTGGGCGATAATCTTGACTTCAGTATGCTCGTATATTCCGGGGATCTCTTTGCGCAGCCGCTCTATCAAACCCTGCACCAGTCCAACGTGACCAAAAATGATGCCTGATTGCATGTTTTCAATTGTGTTTTTGCCAAGAGCGTGATTAGGAGGCGTTAAATCTACACGGTAAAGACGGGAAGCGGCGCTGCTCAATGCCTCGGCGGAGATTACCAGGCCGGGTGCGATTGCTCCGCCTAGAAAATCTCCTTCCGATGAAATAACATCGAAAGTAGTTGCGGTACTGAAGGCGATGATGATAGCTGGTCCACCGTAGAAATGGAATGCTGCCAGCGCCGAGGCGATGCGGTCGGTACCAATCTCCCAGGGATTATCAACCAGGAACTGTAGCCCCATATCAATTGAGTAATCCAGTACAATGGCTTCTTTGTCGCAGTAGCGCTGCGCCAGTTCCTGGAAGACTGGTGTGAGCGGTGGAACAACACTTGATAGAATGATATCGTCGATATCCGCGAATTGATGACCCGCGTAGCGAAACAGGTTATGCAGAACCATGGCATACTCGTCTGCTGTACGCTGGCGTGCTGTCGAGACAACCCAGTTGTGGCTCATGGTTGCGCTATTATACAGGCCGAATTTGATGTTAGTATTACTTATATCGATAGCAAGCAGCATGAGCATCAACCTTTACATGACTAGAATCGCTGTACACTGGAAGTATATTCCTTCATCAGGGTAGCAATCTTAGAAGGATCACCATACAAGCTATAGTCCTTGATTATCACTTCGGTATTGGTGCGGCTATCAATGAATCCAAGCGTTGAAGGAGTGTGTTTGGCTCTGCGTCGCGTACGCCATCTCGATACGGTCGGAATGAAGCCGCGTCCAAACAGGAAGCCACCGAGATTCTCTCCTACGTGAGGCATATTGCTGACTACTGCACCTTTGGGAGCGGTCTGGTCAGGAGGAACTATGCCACGCGCTGTGATATTGCGAATATACATCAGCGGCACATGTCTTATTTCTTCCCCATCTTGCATGACGAATTCATCAGGAGTGATGACGATAATGTGTTTGTCAGCCTCTAGTAGACGACGTGTATCAACAACGATTTGCCAGACACTCCCTATACCAATAAAAAACATCATGCCCAGGATCACGGTTGAAATAAGAGCGGGGATAAAACCAAACAGATAATTGTGAGGGATCATGAGGGGAACCAGCAATGCGAAAAATCCAAGTCCTACAATGGCGCCAGCAATCCATCCAAGAATACCTAATCTTACTTTATTGCGCAAAAGCGGTAGGACGACCCAGTCACTGGTAAGTTCGCCACCAGCCCTGGCCTTTTCGAGTATTTCGGTAGCTTCCATGGCACTTTCTCCGTTTCTGCACAGTAGCACATTTTCAGCTTACCAAATTATAGCAGATTTTCTCCACTCAAGAGTGTTGTGCAGGTGGTTGTGGCTGAGAGTTCATCATCATTTGGCAAGCTGCTGTATACTGTTAACACGGGGCACAATAAACTATTGTTATGCAGGATTGAGTATGGATGATAGATTTCAGGAGCAGGCAGTCGAAGCGGCACGTCAAGTGCTACAAAGATTTAGGGAAAGCAACGCTCAATGGACAGATGATAAAATACCGCTGGATGAACTAGCAGACTGGCTTGGGTTGGAGATCGCCAACTTTGATCCGGACGACTATCCAAAGGGGACCTACGGCTTTCTTGATTCTGGAGAGAATCTGATCTGGCTCAATCGTAAACTTCCGGATGGAATGCTTCGTTTTACCCTGGCACATGAAATAGGGCATGCTATACTCCATCGACAGGCAGAGCACCAGCGCGTATCTTTACGACTACCTCGAACTATAGGAGTACTCGATACAGAGGTAGTGTCTGAAGACACTTGCAAGGAGCAGGATGTACGTGAAGGTGTAACAGACCTGGTTTTCCAGGACCAAGCAGAAGAACTTGCTGGAATTGGCATAGCCTATGATCCTCGCAGCCAGCGTGAAATAGCTGCGAACATTTTTGCCGCCGAGCTATTGATGCCGCTCGATAGGGTGCGCACCCTCTATATATCCGTGGAAACTCCTGCCAACAAACTGGCAAATATTTTCGGCGTTTCCAGATCCGCTCTGCTCAACCGCATTTCAATGCTCCTTACGCCTGGCGAGACCAATCTACATAGTGGGGGCGACCTATATGGTCGCACGCGAGATGAGGGAGATTATTCTGGAGTCGATGGCCATGTGCGCGGTAGCTTTGACAATACTCACCCACCCACCGAACCTGTTCCTACACCCAAAAAACTATACGACGAGTTCCAACAAGCCGCTATCGAAGCGCCTACCCCTGCTTTAATCGTAGCAGGACCTGGCAGTGGTAAAACGAGTACACTCATTGGTCGTGTCGAATACCTGATTGGCACACTGGGCGTAGCGCCAGAGAATATACTCGCATTAACCTTTTCGCGCAAAGCGGCAGAGGAGATGCAGGAACGACTTCAAGGTGTAATGGATACGCAGGCTTCCTTTCCCACGGTCAGTACTTTTCACGCCTTTTGTGCTGAACAGTTACGTACCTATTGGAGCCTTGTAGGTTTGCGCCAGGATTTCGCGTGCCTGGATGACGCGGATGGTTATTTTCTCCTACTTCGCTTAGCCAACGAACTGCCGTTACGCCATTATCAGAATTTGAGCACCCCAACTTATCACTTTCCCGCCATCTTGAGCGGAATCTCACGTGCCAAAGATGAACTGGTATCACCGGCAGAATATAAATGGTTAGCTCAGCGCATGCTGGAGCAGGCTTCAAGTGATGAAGAGATTGAACAAGCAGAAAAAGCTCTGGAAGTAGCGGATATCTACACACTCTATCAAACCGCCTTGGAGCGACAGAAAGATACCGATTTTGGTGGCCTGATCATGCTGACAGTCCAACTGTTGCAAGAACATGCGGACGTACGCCAGCAACTACAGCAGAAATACCAGCAGATTCTGGTAGACGAATTTCAAGATATCAATCGGGCCAGTGGCATCCTCTTGCGAGAGCTTGCAGGAAATGCGCGCCATGTCTGGGTGGTTGGAGACGCGAATCAGGCTATCTATGGCTTTCGGGGTGCCTCACCGGCAAACATCGCCAACTTTTGCAACGACTTTGCAGGCGCTGTCGTTCTGCCACTTAGCCGTAACTATCGATCCCGACCCGATATTGTGAGCTTTGCTGATGCATTTCGCAGCAAACAGCTCGATTCTGACTCTTTACAGGTCGCATCTCAGACAGCACGCTCTAATTCAGTAGATGCGTACATCACTCTTGCTATTGCCTCCGATGAAACGAGTGAGTTGGATGGCTTGATAGATGATATACAGCGCAAACTGGTTGAAGGCTATCACTTTCGCGATATTGTAATTCTCTGCCGGACACGAGCGCAGGCAGGTAAGATCTCACAGGCGTTGATCTCCGCCAATCTGCCTGTAATCGAGCGAGGGGGACTCTTAGAGCAGGAACACATCAAGAACCTGCTTTCGATTGTCATGCTGTTTGCTGACTCAAGTGGAATGGGACTTTTACGGGCTGCGCGACAGTCAGAACACGCGCTAAGCCAGCGTGATATCGAGGCTCTACTACAAGCAGCGCAAGAACAAGATATTTCTCCGATTACATTGATTGAGCGCAATAAGGCTCCAATTACGATGAGTAGAAAAGGCCTTAGTGCGCTCGCGCGACTTTCAGATATCTTGAGAAACTTGAATGCTCCGCAAAACACGCAGACCATCTGGTCGCTACTGGCTGATTACCTCTTCATTGAAACTTCACTGGTGCGCGGCTTGCTGCCAGAGGCTGTTGACGCACATGCACAAGCTATACTGGCTGATTACACCGACATTCTACAGCTTGCTCGCAACTATGATCAGCAACAGCAAGCACTGCGTTTGCAACAAGAAGAGGAAGCATTAGCGCAAGGCGAACAGATAGAGCCGCTTGATCTACCACCCATACACGTACAGGCCAGGGGTTTCCTGGATTACCTGAGCGTGCTTAAAACCCTACGGCACGATGGTGGAAGCAGGTATGAAGATACGGAAAGCGAGGATAAAGAAACACCTGACGTTATTCGAGTTATGACTGTTCATGCCAGTAAAGGACTGGAGTTCCCCGTTGTCTATTTGCCGGGCATTGTGAAACAACGCTTTCCGATTCAGAGGCGTAGCAAATCCGTTGAACCTCCTACAGGGATGCTACCACCCGAAAGTGAAGGTGACGCTGCGCATGAAACAGGCGAAGCCTGTCTCTTCTATGTCGGCGCGACACGCGCTCGCGATCAACTTGTGCTGAGCTATGCCGAACGCTATGGTAAGAAAAATTACAAACGCTCATCATATATTGATGCTCTCGTAGTAGGTCTGCCAGAGGAGCGCATCAGACGCGTGGTGTGGAAAGCGGCTGATGATGCGGAGGATGGTCAGGGGGAGATTGATAGAGTGAAGATTGGGAAGGCGGAGACCGATCGGAAGGGAATTGATAGAGGGGAAATTGGGCAGGAGGGGAGTGACCGGGCGGGGGCAAGCCCAGCCCCTACATTTCATGGGGGGGAGGTTACAAACGAATCGAGCTGGTTTGTCCCCTTTATATCGCAGCCGAGTGAAGATTTTATCGAGACGACGAAACCTGAGAAGCTGACACTAGCGGCTCTTGAAGCATACCAACACTGTCCGCGCCAGTATATGTACAGTACAATCTATGGCTTTCATGGCGAGAAATCGGCATATGTTGCTTTCTTGCGCGCAGCACATGGTACAGTGGAGGCGTTAAAGCAAAGGCTTGAAGTAAATAAAGGCATAGAGAGCTGGAATGGAGAATTGCTGACAGAAAAGGAGGCCGAAGAGCTGTATTCAGAAAGTTGGCAGCAGCAGAAAGGGGATACTTTACCTTTCGCTACCCTTTATGAACGACACGGGCACGAGGTTAGCGAGATGATCCGTCGTAAATTGCTCTCCAGTAGAGATTCAGTATGGCAACTTCGCCAACCCTTTACAGTGGATATAGCTGGTAAATCCATCGAGATTGTAGTTGATCGTGTTGAAGCATCCGAGCATGCAGATGAGCCAGTCAAGTTTGTGCGCACGCGATTTGGGGAACGTAAGCAAAAGCCCTCCACGTCGACACGGGAAATGTTGTATGTTCGTGCATCTCGCCAGCATCACTCTGGACGCGCTGTTGAGTTACAGGTGCATAATATGAGCACAGGCGAAACATACCCCATTACCTTGACTAATAAGAAAGAACAAAGCCTTTACGACGAGCTAGAGCAGGCGATTCTGGGGATGGAGAGAAATGAATTCCCACCAAAACCTGATGTGATGAAGTGTCCAGGTTGTCCATTCTTTCTGATTTGCCCAGCTTAAACAAGGATACTGGTTTTCGTTTTGTTTAAGCCACTGCTTCCGTGAGTATCTCCCGCCAGTAATTGTATATCAGCGTATGACCCTCGCCAGGATAGAATTTAGCATTGCAATTTGAAAGGGTACGTGCTACATATCTTCCCATCTGTTGAGGTACAGTTGTATCCTCCTCGCCATGCCATAGGAAGACCTTTATATGAATGTCTTCGAGGCGGAAGCCCCAGGGGCTTGCGAGCAATACTACTTCCCAAAAAGCGCCTTGTGCGCCATTGCGATAAGCCTCACTCAGATCCTGACGATCGATTTCTTGTATATCAGGCCGAGCAAACGCCTTTTTGTCTGCTGCAGGAGCTGAAGATGGCATCAGCTTTTTGGCTCCCAGTGGATTTCGGCTGACCATCCTCGCTATTGGATCTAGCGCAAGACGCACAAAACCCCATGGCACTCTTGGAGCAATGCCGAGTCCCAAGCGCATCGATGGCAACATGCCATCGATGGCATCTGGATCATCTGTCGGTCCCATGCCGCTAATAGTGGTTGCCGAGGTTATGCGCTCAGGCATCTTGTAGGCGCATGCCAGTAGATAGGGACCACCTCCTGATACACCTATAGCCGCGAACTGATCAATTTTCAAAGCATCGGTAAGTTGCGCAACATCATCGGGCCAATCTAGTAATGTGCGGCCTTGCTGAAAATCGGATAAACCATACCCTGGCCGATCGATGGCGATGATACGCGCTCCTAGCTTGATTGCAATCGAGTTGTCAGGATGGCGTTGTCTGCGCGAACCAGGCAAACCGTGGAAAAAGAAGACAGGTTTACCGTCTGGGTCGCCATATTCGGTATAACCCAGTATTCGCCCATCACGTAAAGAGATTACTTTGTCAGTTGTATTTGGTGTGTTCATCATTGATACACATTAGAGACTTTCTAGTCTTTGCAGTTTCTGTAGGTTTGAAAAGAGGAATTTACGGGGTTAACAGCGAATCCCGGTATCCATTCACACATTGTTTACTTCATTCCACACAATGCTACTGGCCAGAGATGTCTCCAGGAATCATCGCTCTTGCTGAAGCAATGAGACACTGAGGCCTTGTACAACCTCTATACGTATTAACTAATGCTCAGGTTACGGTATTCCCTATCATTCTGCGGGTGTATCTTTGATTGTGGCTTCTGCGGCTGCTAGCTTTTCGGCGTACACCCCACGATATTCAGGAGGGAGCATTGAGGAGATGCGAAGCATGACTTGCTCAGTGGACTGGTCAATATCTTCGCGGGTAATTTTCCTCCCCTTCGGAGTCAAGATCATTGGTTCGCCGTAGATGATAGTTATGCGAGGTCGGAAATTCGTAAACGATTTTTCACTACCATAGATTGCCACTGGTAAAACGGGTGCGCCCGAACGAAGGGCAATCATACCCAAACCAGCATGTGCCTGACCTAATGTGTGTATCTTACTTCGTGTTCCTTCGGGGAAGATGCTAAGTATACGACCAGCTTTTAATTGTTCCTCCGCGGCTCGTAGTGATTGCCGGTCGGCCTCACCACGTTTAACGGGAAATGCACCTAATAAACGCACCAACCAACCCCCTCTGGCCTTGAAAGTCTCCTCCTTCGCCATGTATACCACTCTGCGCTTGAGAAATGCCGGAATGAGAGGAACATCAGCCCAGGAGAGATGATTGGATGCGATAATCAATGGGCCTGTTTCTGGTACATTCTGGCGCCCAACTGTGTGTACATCAAATATGATTGCAACAATGATGCGCACTATGACACGTATCAATCGCCAGAAGATCATTGGCATCCTGTATGGTTCATACAGGTTTTTCTGAGGCTTTGTTTTTGTAGACTTCGCAAGCTTCGCTGCTTGCGTTGGCTGTGGTGGCTGTTCTGGATTGCCCGAAGGTGAGGTGGCATTGATATTTTGCGTCATATGAAATGCGGCGTAGAGACCCATCTCCGTTTGCGAAACAGGGAGAAACGCCGCCTCTCCTTTCTATTTGTTTCCACTTTTCGGGTGAGGTAAAAGAATAACATTCTATGAAGACGAAACAGAAACGAGCCTACAGATATCGTGTATACCCGACGGATGAACAAAAGCGGGTACTTTCCCATACTTTTGGCTGCGTGCGTTTCGTGTACAATTGGGCATTGCGTTTGAGAAAGCAAGCGTATTTGACCGAGCAGAAGTCGATCAAATACGGTGAAACCTCTGCCTTGTTGACCCAGTTGAAACAGCAGTCCGACTACGCTTGGCTCAATGAGGTTTCTTGCGTGCCCCCTCAGCAAGCATTGCGTCATCTCGACCGCGCCTTCAAGAACTTTTTCGAAGGACATGCGGAGTATCCCGTCTTTAAGAAAAAGCACCAGGAGCAGTCTGCCGAATACACCGCTTCTGCTTTCACATGGGATGGTATACATCTTACGCTGGCGAGGATGGACGGACCACTCCCTATCCAGTGGAGTCGCCCTCTCCCCCAGGGCTGCAAGCCATCCACTGTCACTATCACCAAGGATACGGCCAACCGCTACTTCGTCTCTATCCTGGTCGAAGAGGAGATCAAGCCGCTTCCAGTGGTGAGCAAGGTGGTCGGGCTTGATCTTGGCCTCACCTCGATGGTGGTACTTTCGGCAGGGGAGTCCATCGGCAACCCCAGATATTTTGCCAAAAACGAG
>DATMNR010000060.1:0-4210 GCA_035568795.1 Ktedonobacteraceae bacterium | reverse complement strand
TCAACCAAGACGCGTGGAAAGGCAGAAGCGAACCACCAAAGGAAGCCAGAAGAGATCATCGCCTTTTAAGGGGAAAACACACTTAACGTGAAGCAACCTCAGCTTGGCTGATACAAGCGTGCTCTTCTTCCGTCAATCGCCAGCCGAGCGCGCCAGCATTCTGGCTTGCCTGCCGTGCGTTCTTAGCGCCGGGAATGGGGAGGATGCACGGATCTTTGGTCAGGAGCCAGTTGATCGCCACCTGTGGGATCGTTTTCTCGTAGGCATTGGCAATCTCTTCCAGCACCATAAACAACGGTTCTAATTTTTCCCGCCGTAGATCACGACGGCCATACGATGCCCCCTCCATTTCCCCAAATGGATCTCTGGGGGAAATGGCCGAAATTATGCGCAGCGTCAATGGCTTCGACTGAGACGTGGTGCGATACTTGCCGCTGAGGATTCCTTGCTCCAGAGGACTATACGCGATCAGTGCCACATGCAACTCGCGGCAAGCATCCAGCACACCATTGGTCTCGGGATAGCGATGCAACAGGTTATAATGCACCTGGTTGGAAGCGAGTGGAATGCCGTGACGCGCTAGGCGCGCATGCGCTCGCCGCATCAAGGAGGCGCTGTAGTTACTCACACCAACCGCACGCACCTTGCCCGCCTGCACTGCTTCTGCCAGGACATCCATCAGCGCGTCTACCCTGTCTGCGGAAGTGGGAAAATGGATTTGATAGAGATCGATGCGCTCCACGCCCAGACGTTGCAAGCTGCGATCCAACGACTTGAGCAGGGCACGCGGGGAGAAACGTGTTGGCAGTGGTGCAAAGAGGCTGGCAGGCGCATATTTGGTGGCAAGGATGGCGGGACGATCATCCCGGCTCCGGCACTCGCCGAGCAGACGCTCATTTTCGCCCATCCCATATCCTTCAGCTGTATCAAAGAAATTGAGGCTAGCATCCAGGCAGGCGCGATACGCCAGGGTCACATCGTCGCGGGTGTGGGTCTTGTCATAGCCCATCATTCTTTCGCCCCAACTCATCGTACCAATGCCCAAAGCCGGGACAACCAACGCTGAGGTGCCCAATGTTCGTTGCTCGATGTGTATCATCTCTTCTCCTTGTTCGTCATGCATCTTCGAGAGTGACCTGCTGATTGCAAAAGATTCAGCAGAAATTTTTCTACATCGTTGCTTATCTTTACACGAGTAGCTCTTTTCACTATACTGGGAGCAGAGGAAGAAGCGCAAGAGACAAAATGGCTGGATGAATAGCATACTCGACACAAGAAAGGAATCTGTCGATAAACTCGTTACAGAATGAAAGAGAAAAGGCGCGATGATCAATGCACAGGAGCCAGGAGATTTACGTGTCCGGCGTACCCACAAGCTGCTTTGGGAGGCGCTCATGACCTTGATGACCGAGCAGGAGTTTGAAACGATTAGCGTGAAGGAGATATGTGACCGTGCGATGGTGCATCGGACAACGTTTTACAAGCACTACGAGGACAAATACGACCTGCTTGCTCGTGGTATGCAGCAGACGCACGAGATGCTCCTCGCAGAGCTTGAACTGGTCGGCAAGGATTCTTCGTCCTACACCCAGTTCTTCGCGCACGTGGCCACCCATGAGCGCTTCTACCGGGTGATGCTTTGTGGGAATGGGGTTGGGAGCTTTCAGGCGCGGCTCCAGAATCATTTCGCAGACAGCATTACCACCGAAATGCAGCGCCTGGAAAAAGGAGGCCAAACCTTCTCAGTGCCGCCGTCCCTGCTGGCGCAATTTTATGCGGGGGCCCTCTTGAGTTCGCTCATCTGGTGGTTTTCGCGTGATTTGTCCTCTTCTCCCGAGCAAATGGGCAACTATGTAAGAAGTCTCTTGGGCGAGACAATTCCAGGTCGAGGAGGGGCAGGATAGGTTGCCAGCAACCAATGCGGTCCTAGATTTTTTTCTCAAAATACGACCCAGCCTGTTGAAAAAGGCTTTTGTAGAGCTTATTTTCGAAGAATGCCGTCAAATTTTTCTCTTATGTGACGGATTTTGTGGCAATTAGATAGTAAAACAAGGTATTTCGCACTTCGCAAAACTCAACAATTCCTTTTTTCAACAGGCTGGTCCGTTTTTCGGGGCAATTGAATCCTACAGTTCATGAGGGAAACTTATGAGCATGTGGTTGTCGCAAGCTCTAGCAAATGAAGAGCACTGGGAGAACATCCATAGACAGTCAATACCGTATTCCGTACACAATACCCTCTTATACTGGTGTACAGCGCCATGAACGTATTAAAGCGAAAGAGAAAACACAAGATGAATGTGAGAGGGACTCTCTCAGGATTTCAAGAAGGAACCGAGCCTTTCTTGCTCACTACACTCGTAGGAACACCGACGATTGACAGGAATCAACGGCGAACATCAGCGCACTGCGGAGCTGGCACAATGAGCACAAGAGCGATTTTCGGTGAACGACACAACAATTTCCTTCTGAGGATGATCATCTGATTCTTGCTTCCATTCGTTCCTCAAACACTGATGTGTATGCAAACCTTGTACAGCAACCCGCACAGCAACGCTGACGAAAAACGGCACATATTGGCGACACATAGCGAACACCAGGACAAGGAAATAAGCACGAGAAGAGCATCAGCGAACACAAGCGAACCTTCCCAAGCGTTTCCCCCTTCGGCACCCTCCCAAAAATCCAGATTTTGATTCAACAGTTTGATTACTTACCGTACTTCTCTGATAGTGCTGAGGGTTTATGAGGCAATGTTGTTGGCGAACGCTTGTATACTCTTGTCAGATCTTCTCTCAAATATTGGATTCTTCAACCTTTCCGAGCATCTAGAACCAGTTCTTACGCATACTCATTGGTGTGGATTGTGTGCGCGAAGGTAAAAATGAGCCTCATCTGCAGCGTACATTCTGAGAGTTGCAAGCAAGAAAAGCCAATTCACCCAACACATTACCCAGTAATAAAACCCAACAGGTACAGCAAATTTGACAGCAAAGGCGGTAATTGACAGCAAACAATGATGGTGTTGTGCGGACAAACGAAGCGGGAAATGAGCACAAGAAGGACGTCAGCGCACGTCGACGGACACGCCTGAGCGAATCCAGTCTTCCAGGCGTATAGACTCAGGTACTGACGACATTAGCAACGCTCCTCTACTTATAAATAAATAGACGACGACATAGGGCAACCAGAACCGCCTACTCCATCTGAATACCTCTAGTCGTCATGAATTCATCTGGGCAATGATAATGGCGTAAATCCAGGATTGATTGATCCTGTTAACGCCCTAAGAAGTATACCTCAGCATGCACACTCATGCAAGAACGAAATTTAGCTTCTCTGTACCGGTTGGTTTTGCATAGGCGCTGGTTGCTGTGGCGGCGGCAAGGGAGAGGTACAAAATCCACAGCGAGTCGCCATGAGTGGAACGCTATTCAGACAGTACGGACAATCACGAGTAGCAGAAGGAGCCTCAGAATCCTTCGGCTTATAACGTTTCACAAGCGCATTCATTGGTTGCACAATAAAGAAGTAGATCACAATAGCTAAGATCAAGAAAGTGATCAGAACGTTAATGAAAGCACCAATATTGACGGTAGCTTTGGGGTTATAGGGAGGATGCCATACCACAGTTGCCAGACTGCCAGTTGGAAGGGGTATGAGAGGTGTGATAATGTCGCCCACCAGTCCATTGACAACAGCAGTAAAGGCGGCGCCTATCATGATACCAACCGCTAAATCTACAACATTGCCCCGCAGGATAAATGCTTTAAAACCGCTCAGCGTTTCTTTCGTTTGATGTCCCACTCCTGAGACTACTTGATTATTCCAGTTTGCCATGAAGAGAAACCTCCCGTAAGATGTTTGAACAAGTATAAGCCATCTATATGATTTCATTATCTAACACGTATTGAGGGCGTAAATTGTATTATGTAGGTACTAATTCGTCAGGTTGTTTTCATTAAGTTTGTCATTCTGAGCGAAGCGAAGAATCTTGCGTGATGGGCGACGAGATTCTTCGCTCACGCTCAGAATGACAAGTGAGGCGATCAGAATGACCGGGGGTTGTTCTACCCACCCAATTTCACAATCGTTACGCCATCACCGCCCTCTTGAGGCGGGGGTGTTGTGAAGGATTTCACCAATGGGTGATGGGTTAAGTGTTCGCGTACAGCCGATCTTAATGCGCCTGTACCTTTTCCATGCACAA
>DATMNR010000059.1:0-22126 GCA_035568795.1 Ktedonobacteraceae bacterium | reverse complement strand
AGAATGACACCAGTGAGTTCAGGATGACACGAGGATGAGCGAAGAACACCAATGGGTTCAGGATGACAAGTCGGTACCCTCCTTCGTAGACGCATTCTGGTCAATCCGTGTGGATCTCCTGAACAAAAAATGTAGGGGCGCAATGAATTGCGCCCGCCTGGGAAGACGATTTCTGTTCATGGGTGCTCTTCATGACATCCTGCCCTTCATTACACCCTTCGAATTATCTGGAAGGATGGAGACATAAAACCAGATCAATCGTTTTGCTAGAAAATGCCGCGCATTTTGCGCGGTATGTGAGCGGTAATTTCGATAATAAAGAGAGCGTTCGATAATGAGGAGAAACGGACCGTTTTTGAACCCTCTCAAGCCAAATGATGATACCTGGAACAGCGATGATGTATAATCTTGAAGTGATGCTGGAAACTATTGTATACACTATTGAAAGGAAAAGATTATGGCGAAAAGACTCGACGGTCAAACTGCAATTGTCACTGGCGCGGGACGTGGTATTGGCCGGGCAATTGCCCGGGAACTTGCGGCAACAGGCGCGAATATCGTCATTAATTACGTCACGAGCGCGGATGCTGCCAACGAATTGGCAAATGAAATCAGAGAGATAGGCCTACAAGCTCTGATTGTTCAAGCTGATGTCACCGATTATGATCAGGTGACCGAAATGATAAAACAGACCATGGATACCTTTGGGAAAATTGATATTTTAGTGAACAATGCGGGCATTACTCGTGACAAAACGCTCAAAAACATGACTAAACAACACTGGGACGACGTCATTCATGTCAATCTTTCTGGTCTTTTTAACTGTACACAACAAGTGCTCCCTTTCATGCTTGAACGTAAATCCGGCAGGATCGTAAACATCAGTTCATTTGTCGCATTGGCCGGGAATATTGGACAATCCAACTATGCCACCACCAAAGCGGGCATTATTGGCTTTACGAAATCAGTCGCTCTCGAAGTCTCACGTTATGGCATCACTGTGAACGCTGTGTGTCCTGGCTTCACAGAAACAGATATGCTGATGAACGTGCCGGAGAAAATTCGCGAGCGCATCCTCGAAAAAATTCCCATGGGACGCTTTGGTCAACCTGAAGAAATCGCTTCGTGTGTTCGCTACATCGTCACCGAAGGAGATTACATGACGGCACAGGCGATCAGCATCAATGGTGGAGTGTACGTCTAACGTGCAGAATCTATCATGAGAATGCTCGCACTCAAAATAACGCCGCAACGCAGTACCCAGTATGCCAAGATGACCGAAAAACTGGCGGAACCAGAACTGCTTGTAAGTCCACTAGGAGTGTTTATTTCACACATCAAGCCTGTGACACTTGCAGGACAGGCGTATCTGCTGGTGTCCCTGGATGACGAGAGCATGTCTTCACAATGCCTGGAGCTAGAGCAAATTCTCCCTCGTTTGGGAGCTACCAGTGAAGCATATGAATTCTTTGAGCGTATCGGGGATGTTGAGGGACCGTTCTTGCGTCCGCTTGAAACAACTTTTGTTCCTTTTCTCCCAATAGAAATGGCAGAGATTCGCCGCTATAAGGGAAAGACAAACGAAGTATTTACAAGAGTGTTACTCAACCTCGCTGTTTTTGCCGGTGCTTTCGCTCACCAATATACCGGGCGGCTGAGAATACTCGACCCGCTTGCAGGAGGAGGAACCACACTCTTTCTGGCTCTCTCAGATGGCTACGATGCTTTTGGCATCGAACAGCAGAAGCAAGATGTCGATACAACCGTCGTCTTTCTGCGCCAGTATTTACGCAGTATCCATGTGCCTTTTAAGGAGTTGGATGAGCGTGGTCGCCGCTCAGGTCGTCGCTATCAGTTCGAAATCGGGCACAAGGGCGCAACACGTAGGTTTGTGCTAGTTCATGGAGACACTTATAATGCCAATCTGCATATGCAAGAGGTTCCTGGAGGTCCGCATATGCATGCCATTGTCGGTGATTTGCCCTATGGAATTCAGCATTTCGGTGAAATTGCAGGCATGTTAAGTAAAGCCCTGCCTGTTTGGGAAAGCATATTACTTCCAGGAGGAACTGTAGCATTGGCCTGGAATGCAACGCGCATCGAGCGTGCAGCGATGATAGATTTGGTAGAGCAGCATACACACCTGCACATTCTAAACGATCCACCGTACACTCAGTTTGAGCATACGGTGGATCGTGTCATCAAAAGGCGCGATATTCTGGTTGCGGTCAAGTCTTAGCCCAATAGTTCCTTTATCATTACTGCCGCTCCAATTGTACTACCGGCATTGTTTGCAGCATACAGTACTACGATCCCATCCTGTTTCCCACCTTTGAACGTGGTGTTGTATGACACCAGGGTTGAAAAAGTGGTATGTCCATTGCCTGTCGCACCTGTGACTTGAGCATGGCCGATAGGAGTATATGCATGATCAAGCACGTCAACCGTGCCGATTACACCTTCAAAGGCATTCCCTGTTCCAGTTACCTTCATCGGACTTGTAAGAATGTCCCTGCTCTGCGGTGCAGTAATGGATATAGCACTCGCCGTGACTGCAACAACTTCCCAGATGCCCTGATTGATATTCCTCTCTAACCTCTCAAGCGAAACGCGAATTATATCTCCAGGTGGCGCCGGATTTTTCACTGTCACTACCGCATCACTATCGTTGGAGCCACCGCCGCTTACAACTACCGCTTGCGTATCATCAGGCCAATTGAGCAAATGTGTTTCTGTAGCCAGGTTCCTGGCAACTTCTGCTGCATTCAGTTTCCAGGCATCCTGTCCATGATTGACTTGCGCCTGGTCATCTTCTGCCTGGTAACGAGTCAGATCGGGAAATATACCAGGAAAAGATACCGGAACCAGCGTTCCTGCACCATCAGACCATTGGAACTCACGAAAGAGATCCCGCGACATCTCCGCGTCGCTTTTACCAGCGTTTATACTTGAAGATTGATCTACCTCGGCTGTTAGCACAGTATTGTATGCGCTGATCCTGGCATCGCCGTTATACAGGCTTTGTAGTTTGAATAGTTGTGAAGGGTCGGGGCTGGTAATGTCGTCATACACGTAGACATCCAGTAGTTGACCTGTACCTTGATACCGTACCGTTACCAACGCCTGTAATGTTGTAGTACCGGTAAGGTACACACAGATTACTTTTTCTACATGTGTCACCCCATTTTGTGTCGGAATAATAGCATCCCAATGGGCAGGAGCTTTTACAGCATCAGGGCAGGGTTGTGGTCCCGGATCTATTCCTGGAGATGTAGAAGCAGTTGCATTGCTGCTTGAACTTCTCATCGGTATTGTGGCTTGCGATGTAGAGGGGGAGGAGCTACTTCCGTTGCTACTCCCACTACATGATATAAGCGTTAGCGCAAGTATGAAAACAAAGAAAATGGAAACCAGAGGAGATTTGGATAGCTGTAAAGCTACTCGGCGTATGCTTGTATCTGAGCTTATAGAAAGAGGTATATGTTTGGAGAATGGCAACATTGGGGTGTGCACCACAGGAGGTTCTGAGCACATAGATTCCAACCAACTTCCCTTAAAAGCGCAGGATTTCGTTATTCTCTTCTACGAATGAACCCAGACTGCCCGTGGTCTCTCGATTTAAGAGAACTGCGAGCCAATACCACTTTTATTTGATCAAGGAGCTGAGCAGGGAAACAACAGCGAAGAGAACAACGAATACGATAGTAAGGTTGAAAATCAATTTCTCTACACCGCGTCGCGTTTTAAAAACTGTTCCAGCGCTGCTGCCACCGAAAACGCTACCTAAACCTGCGCCACGTGCCTGAAGCAGGATAAAAACGATTACCGCTATACTGAGAATAATTTGTACTACCCGGATTGCCGGTAGCCACAATTGCGACAAATTCTTCCTCGCTTTCATATTTCACCCCTGGCGGGGATCAAGTTCATCAAATTGTTTTGCCAGATATATTTTTACAGATTCCTATCCACTCTTACAAGCAGCGATTATATCATACCTTATCGATACTTTACAACGTTTCTTTTTAACCAGATCTGGCTAGCTTGCGCGTCTTATTCGGGAGAGTGTGAAAGGAGTTTTGTGCGCCCGTGGGCGCACAAAACTCCTTTCACACTCTCCCCTGAGCGCGCCGCAGGCGCGCAGAGAGTGACTTTTGGGAGGCCTTAACATGCGATATCACTCACTATGAGCTTTTTCATGGCATGTGGGACATAGCACTACAAAATTTTTTGCATGATAGCGGTTGAGCATACTAGGAGAAAAGTGAACAGTATGCAGTTGCAGTGCCTCGCACCACTCTCCACATTCAGGACAAATACTGTTAGCTTCTTCGCTCAGTGATTGTTTCAGAGATTGCATTTGTGTCACATGCACAACATCCAGACTCACATGAAAAATCAAACCGGCGAGAATCAGCATGAGAAATCGCGAGCGAGTACGAATTGCAATCAATAATAGTATACCCAGTACTAGCGGGTGATGGAGCAGACGTGCTTCTTTTCGTTGAGGAGGATCTGCCTGCCCGAAGTACTTTACTGCCGCTCGTAAGCTAAGTGTACGAAATGTTACGGCGTGCCAGAGATAATGATCTACATCAATCACTACACTTGATGCAAGTGGAATTAACACATCTTTTCCGAGCCATGGAAGTGCCATCGTTGCAGCTAAAGCTGATAATTTTATGTGTTCCTGAACTCGCATTACTTCACTATCTAGCGGTTGAGCAATCAGAAATATAAAGCACCGCTTTCCTTGCTCATCCCGAACTTATTTGAAAATGCTAAAGAACCGAAAACAGTTGCATATAGCGTTTTGCTTGTGTAGGAGGTGTTTTTATTTGCCTGCTACAGTTGTTGACCGGACAATGTGAGTATAATCGATGCCGATGATACCGTCAATAAGCCTTAGGTCTGCATTCCATAACCGCATTCGCAAATTTATAACCGTTTCTTAACCTGAAATCTATACTTACCCATACCTCTCAATGGTATTCTTCCCCTGTATTCGGTGAGGAAGTGAAAACTTGCTGACTGAACAATAAAGAATATTGATGATTTATGAATAAGCAGAAGATACTAAAGGCATATGTTCGTGATACCGTGGGAACTTGTGAGTGATAGGCATTCGAAAGATACTATGCGTGAAGTAAAATCTATCCCGGGTCTGCATCTGGTAAAGGAGATGCCATTAATGGCAATGAATATTGTGAATGACGTCGTGTTGGAAGAGCTTCAGGAGTCTATAGTAGAGTCGGAGGAATATATCGGCTGTAGCATTGGTATCATGGCCTATAACGAAGAAGCTAATATTGCTCGTACACTTCAATCCGTTCTAGAGCAAACAGGTCCGACGATCTGCATTGAAGAGGTGATTGTTGTTGCTAGTGGATGTACCGATCGTACCGTTCCTATCGTATCTGAGATGGCACAAAAAGAGCCACGCATACGGTTGTGTGTCCAGGAGAAACGTGAAGGCAAAGCCTCCGCGATTAATTTGTTTCTCAAAAAGGCTACCAGCCCTGTTGCTGTATTGATCGGCGCTGATGTAATTCCAGAAGTCTTAGCTATTGAAAATCTATGTGCTCCCTTTAAAGATCCTAAAATCGGTATGGTCGGTGGTCGACCTGTGCCTGTCAACGATTCGAGCACCTTCATGGGGCATGCAGTGCATCTTCTCTGGCGTTTGCATGATCGTGTAGCTCGAATACATCCTAAGTTAGGTGAAGTTATCGCGTTTCGCAATGTCATTTCTGGTATACCAGCAGATAGTGCCGTTGACGAAATCTCTATCCAGGCAATGATATCTCAACTTGGATTTCAACTTATATATACACCAGACTGTGTCGTCTATAATAAAGGCCCTGTCACTGTTCGTGACTTTCTTAAGCAGCGCCGCCGTATTTATGCTGGCCATCTGAAGGTACGCCAGCAACAGAACTATGAAGCTTCGACAATGAAGGTCACTCCGATTGCGCGGCAGCTCATTGCCTGTCGTCACTTTGCTCTCAGCAATCCTAAGCAAATAGCCTGGACTGCTGGAGCCATAATCCTTGAAGGATATGCACGCGTGCAGGGATATCTCGATTATCGAAGCAAGCGCGAACATCACATCTGGCAAGCTGTAGCCTCGACAAAGGATCTGGAAGCAGGACAACGTAAAGTTCGTCGCATTTGCAATGCTCAAAGCGTGATTGTCTTTCGCTTTATTATTGAAGGCGCCAAAAATAATGACATCAATCGTGAGCGCGAAGAACATGAGGCAACTGAAGCAGCACGAAAATTGTTGTCCTTGCTACGTTCTAAGGTTCGCAAAGAAGACAATCTCTCAATCAATGGACCTGGCGTAATGACAGCGGTTATTCGTGCTGAACAGCACGGTGCTGAAATTGTTGCACAACGTATCAAGAAGGCTGTTGAGGCATCAACAGTTCGTGTAGGAACTCGTGGACGTGAAGTCAAGGTCAGAATTGCTTATAGTTCTCTTACCTTTGCATCCAAAGCGCCTGATGGCAATATGACTGTAAGTGGCCCTTTGCACGATGAACAGATGGTTGCCTCGATCGAGACTAGCAATCAAGATTAAATGGGCTATTTTTCTTTGTAAACTAATAAGGCTATCCCCTTGTAGAACACTTATCCCTGTGGTACAATTAAGTTCGGGCGAGGACAGAAGTCCCCGCCCGAACTTATGAGAAAAGCGAATTAAGAACACATGGAAATATCCTGGCTTGGCCACTCTTGCTTTCAATTGCGTGGCAAGAATGTTACCTTGATCACTGACCCGTTCTCTCCTCAGCTAGGTCACTCGCTGGGCAAGATAAGTGCCCCCATCGTTACTATCAGCCACGATCATCCCGGACATAACTATGCAGGTGGTGTTGATGGTGATCCACGCATAGTTCGTGGTCCAGGCGAATATGAGATCAGCGATGTTTTGATCACCGGCGTTGCTTCTTATCACGACAATAAACATGGTCAAGAACTTGGTCGTAATACAATTTAT
Source organism: Ktedonobacteraceae bacterium (assembly GCA_035568795.1). GTDB lineage: Bacteria > Chloroflexota > Ktedonobacteria > Ktedonobacterales > Ktedonobacteraceae > DATMNR01. The sequence goes on along the minus strand of DATMNR010000059.1, from coordinate 15,123 downwards.
ATTATCCATATGGATGATCTCGTCATCTGTCACCTTGGAGACCTTGGACATGTTTTGCAGGAAGAGCAGCTAGAAGAAGTTGCTGACGCAGATATGTTATTGGTGCCAATTGGAGGGCAACATACAATTAATGCGGCACAAGCTGCCGAAGTCATCAGCCAGGTAGAACCTCATATTGTGATCCCTATGCATTATAGTCCTCCGACAGGCGATGCCCCCAATCCTCTCGATAAATTTTGTCGTGAGATGGGCATCGAGGCTATAAATCCACAACCAAAATTGTCGATTACCCGTAGTACATTACCTGCCGAAACGCAGGTCGTCATCTTATCAATTCGTAGCTAATCACTCAACAAAATTTTGTACCATGCTTTATATATATTGCGTATTTTTTTTGATTTTCAATGCGCATCTATAGCAGAGATCAACTGCTGTAGAGGGTATTCTTAGTGAATATCCTGTCTAACCTTGGAGGATCCAATGTCAAAGTTCATTTTTGTCACAGGTGGCGTGGCATCATCGGTGGGAAAGGGTATTACAGTGGCTTCACTGGGTCGATTATTGAAGAATCGCGGAATCTCCGTCTCTCTCATGAAATTAGACCCGTACATCAATGTCGATCCCGGCACAATGTCGCCATATCAGCATGGCGAAGTCTTTGTTACAGATGATGGGGCAGAAACTGACCTTGATCTCGGTCACTATGAACGATTTACTGACGAACCAGCCAATCAGGCCAATAATGTCACCACAGGACAGGTATACGCCTCTGTCATTAGCAAAGAACGTAGAGGAGAATATTTGGGTGGAACCATCCAGGTAATCCCTCACATCACAAATGAAATTAAAGATCGTATACATAATGTCGCTCGTCGTTCTGATGCTGAAGTGGTTATTGTAGAGGTAGGCGGTACAGTTGGTGATATTGAGGGCGAGCCGTTTTTGGAAGCTATTCGCCAGATGCGCAAAGATGTGGGACGTCGTGATGTTCTCTATTTGCACGTTACCCTTTTACCATACCTCATGGCGACAAAAGAGTTAAAAACTAAGCCCACTCAACATAGTGTCAAAGAATTGTTGCGCGTTGGTATTCAACCCGATGTCATTCTTTGTCGTTCAGATTACCCACTAAATGATGAATTGCGCGATAAAATAGCGCTCTTCTGCAATATCGAGGAACGAGCTGTTGTTCCTTTGCTCACGACAGATACAATCTACGAGGTACCACTTATTCTCGAAGAAGCAGGGCTAGGTCAATTTCTGGTTCAAGAATTAAGCTTGCCAGAGCATGAACCAGTGATGCAAGAGTGGCGAGAACTGGTTGCGACCATTAAACGCCCTCGACCTGAATTGACTATTGGCCTGGTCGGTAAATATGTCGAATTGCACGATGCTTATCTTTCAGTGGTGGAATCTTTGCGCCATGCTGGCTGGTTTCACGATGTGGATATTCGAGTAAAGTGGATCAATTCAGAAGCGCTTGAGAACATGGGTGAAAGGTATACCGAGGCCTTAGAAGATGTAGCTGGAATTGTCGTGCCAGGTGGCTTTGGTCATCGTGGCATTGAAGGAAAAATCAAAGCTGCCGGTTTTGCTCGCCGAAAGCAGATTCCCTATCTCGGCCTATGCCTGGGTATGCAAGTTGCTGTAATCGAATTCGCTCGCAATGTACTGGGCCTGACCAATGCCAATAGCACAGAGTTTGATCCTCAGACTTCCTATCCTGTAATCGACCTGATGACGACCCAGCGCCAGATTGCAGACAAAGGAGGTACTATGCGTCTCGGTAACTGGGTTTGTTGCCTGACGCCTGGCTCAAAAGCCTATCAAGCGTATGGAGAAGCAATAGTTTTTGAACGACATCGCCATCGCTACGAGTTCAATAATGAGTATCGTAAACGAATGGAAGCGAATGGCATAGTTATTAGTGGGCGTTCAGCTGATAATACTCTGGTTGAAATCATCGAACTAGCAGACCATCCCTGGTTCGTTGCTTCGCAATTTCATCCCGAGTTTAAAAGCCGTCCTACTCGTCCGCATCCGCTTTTCCGTGAATTCGTGGGCGCAAGCCTGATGTTTGTAGAAGAGCAGCAGCACCAGGCATACGACGTATTTGAACGGGAGGCGGTTGGAGCACAGTTTGTTTCACCCGAATTACCAGATTCCCGTATTGAGATGTAATAATGTTGTATCTTAGCCAGTTGCTTGGCGCTCCTGTAGAAGATCCGCAGGGCGAACGCATAGGAAAAATTATAGACGTCGAAGTGACACGATCAATCTCGCCTCTAGTTGAGCCTTCATCTATTGCTACAACGGCGTCTAGTGTTGTATCTCCTCCCATTCTTGTGATTGAGGGAAATTCTGAGTATACCTGGTATGTGCCAGTACAAGATGTTGATTGGCATGATAATATCTTGCGCCTGCGTGTGCCAACACAACAGCTATCAACACACCCCCTTACACTATCGGAAGGAGATCAGCAAAGCGTATCCATAAGTCTTGCACAGGACGTGCTGGATAAACAGGTCATCGATATTGTCCGAAAAAAAGCTGTACGCGTGAATGATGTATGTTTGCGTGATGATTGGTCGATTCTAGGAATCGACAGTACTACCCTCGGCCTGGTACGACGCCTTGCTCCAAATTGGTTGCTCGGTACTCGCAGGGGTTCGGTCAATCGATCCCAGCGGCCCCCTGCTAATCTTATACTCTGGGAAAATATTGAACTGATTAGTTCGCATCAACCAGACCTCTATGAAGTTCCTGAAAACGATCAGCATGTAAAGGAAGCTCAAACAGATGTTGCTGAGGAGATTTCGCCCAACAAGCCTAAACGTATACAAAGTGGCCAACTCGCGGAACTCCATCCAGCAGATATCGCTGATATTATGCATCAACTGACTCCAGCCCAGGGAGCAAGGTTGCTCGAAGGACTGGACGTTGAAACCGCGGCTGATACTCTCGAAGAAATTGAAACCGAACGCCAGAGCCGCATCCTCGAGAATATGGATACAGGTCGAGCGGCTGATATCCTTGATGCTATGGGACCAGATGAAGCTGCCGACCTTCTTGCAAGGTTACCCGAGGAGTATGCCGATCAACTTCTTCACTTGATGCAACCTGAAGAATCTGAAGATGTGCAAGAATTGTTGACATATGAAGAAGACTCCGCGGGCGGCATCATGACCACAGATTATACGGTAGTGAATGCAACGAAGAGCGTTGCAGAAGCGTTAGATGCTGTTCGTGCCAGTATTAGAGAGCAGGATGTGCATCCTACCTACGTCTATTGTGTTACCGATGACATGCAAGATGAGAGTAAACTGCTTGGTGTTGTTTCCCTGTGGGATCTGTTAGTAGCTCCCGCGACACAACTGTTGCAAGAATTCATGGAAACTGATTTGATTACAGTGAAACCCGATACTGAGCCTCGAGTTGTTGCAGAGATTATGGCGAAATACAACTTATTAGCCGTACCAGTTGTTAACATAGAAGGAGTACTTGAGGGTGTTGTCACGGTTGACGATGCTCTGGATATATTATTGCCAAACGAGCGACGTCGTAAACCCACACGAATGTACTGATCTGATTTGTACGTGTTCTCGCCTCGACTACGATGGCTTTTTAGTGGAATGGATCATTTCTAATTCAGTGACCCGGTAGTGCGAACTGAATCGAGTGCTTCCAGCACTTTCATAATATCCTGGCATACATCTTCCAGAACAGTCGGTAGCCAATCTTCAGGGCGTGGATTATCCGCTACAATTTCCTCTGTCTCTTCTTCATCTTCAATAGCTCGATAGCGTCGTTGAGCTAGACGACCAGTACGAAAATGAAGTTCATCGTGCAATCCACGCATTCCTTGAGGGTGCCAAATCGGCAACTCTACTCTCTGCTGCAAAGTTAGTGCCTCTGGTTGCAAGCGATTCTCGTGTAGTGTCAATGTAACTCCTGGACGTGTTTCGATTGCTCTGCTACTCTGCTCACTAGCACGAAGTTTTAGTGTCTGGATCAGTGAAAGTATTTCTGTATCATACACATTATACCCATTCATTGTTAAGGGTGATGTATATGCTAGATCAAGTACTAATGGTGGGATGTCGCTCGTGTGCAGGTGTGGACAGTGTTCCTCCGGTTCGTGAAAGAAGTCACATACACCGATTGGACCTTCTAATGAGAGCGCAGTATCTAGTGTGCTCCATGTAAAAGATAGAGTACAAGAACTTTGTGTTTCAGCCTCCTCACAACTTCCCATATGACAGGTACAGGCAAATTCTCGCTCGAGTGATCGTGCGTTAACCCAGTATTCAGGATGAGTAACGATCTCAAAACTGCTCGCCGCCTTTAGGAAGTACCCGGTCATATCTTCATATGTTAACATTAATTTACTCCTTGCCGCCCATCTTCAAATAGTCAAGTTAATGGTTTTCCTGCTACGGCGTGCTTCTAATATTACTCATGAGAGCAAACCATGTCAATAGAGCGAATTACCTTGACAATAGAAATTTAATGATCTATTATTCTTTTATGATCAAATAAATTTTATCGATAGGAAATACTCGATGCTTGAATCTTACGAAATTGAGAATATAGAACAATTGCGAGCTGTTGCTGATATGCTGCGTTTGCGTATCTTCGAGATACTCCAGGTGAAACCAATGACGGTCACTCAGTTAGGTGAAGAGTTGGGCGAAGCACCTTCAAAGATGCATTACCATGTTCGCGAACTTGAGAAGGTGGGTTTGTTACGACTGGTAGAAAAACGTGAAAAAGGAGGTATTCTCGAGAAATATTATCAACCGATTGCACGTGAGATTTCCGTTGAAAAATCGTTGCTCTCAGCTCCTCCTGCTGAAGCTCTTTCTATGACAGGTGCCTTGCTTAACCAAATAAAAGATGGCTTTCAGCAGGCATTTCGCGTGGCTTTGGAACAAAAAGATATGAAGCCAAGAATATCTATAAGCTACACTCGAATGTATGTAACTGCGGAGGAGCAAGAGCAACTGCAAAAGCAGATTTATGAATTGGTCAAACCTTATGAAACCAGGCGTGGATTGGAAGGAGAAATTGAAGTACCAGCTTTTCTTATCATATATCCTCAATTAACATCTGCTACCGCTTCATCAAGAGAAACACTTTTGACGACAGAAAGTACTCAAATTGTAGGCTCAGTTAGCTATGATCGGAAGGATTTGGAGAAGCTGCTTGCTGAAGATAAGCGTCTGAATGTCAATATCATTGGCCTTTGTCACATTGATGCTAACGTAGATGCCGATCTGGCAGAGCGGGCTTTTGAATATTTTCATATTGTTGGCAATTTAGTTGCTTCAGATCCTGTACGCCAGGTTCTGAATACAAAAAGCTAATAGCTTCCTTAAGTCAGTTATGATCGAGATACTTCATACGTGAGGAGTTTTACTGCTTTATGTCAACAGCACCGGCACCTGGAGTCGCGAAGGAAACGAGCAAACACCCCAGGCCTGGTAAAGGCTTCTTGATAAACCGTAACTTCCGATTACTAGCAATTGGGCAGGCCATCTCAAATATGGGTGATTTTGTCTATAGCACTACCCTTCTTATCTGGGTTTTCGTGCTAACTCACTCTGCTGCTGCTGTTAGTGGAGTATTGATCGCCCAGTATTTGCCTGTCTTCTTACTTGGTCCCATTGCCGGTGTTTTTGTGGATCGTTGGAATCGCCGTCTAACCATGGTAGTTAGCGACGTTACCCGCGCCATTATTGCATTACTACCTCTGTTAGTTCCACTTTTTTTACGATTGCCAACCATCTATGCGAGTGTTTTTCTAATCTCGGCATTTTCCCGTTTTTTTATGCCTGCCAGGTCAGGTATGTTGCAAGTGATTGTAGCGGATGAGCAGCAGCCGCAAGCTGCTTCGATTAGTCAAGCTACGTTTGCCCTTTCTTTCATCATCGGTCCTGCTATAGCCTCACCGCTTTTCTTCGCTGTAGGACCTGTTGTTGCATGTATCATCGATGCGGTATCTTTCCTGATTTCTGCTATCAGTGTGCAGGCAATACGTGCATCAAAGGAAGATCTACATCCATACCATAAGCCAGAAATCGAATATGCTTCTGGTGGTATAAAGGCTGTTATACATGAACTATTCGCGGGACTAAAATTTGTCGTACAAACACGTGCCTTACTCATAGTGGTGATATTGATACTTATAGCAATGCTGGGTGGGGGGGCACTCAATGCGTTGGATATCATCTTTGTTAACCAAAGGCTACACGTCAGTACAAGCCTATATGGACCGCTCGTTGCAATGGGTGGTCTGGGCACGCTTCTTGGAGCTGTTGGCGCCGGTTTGCTGTCAAAAAAGGTTATGCCCAGACATATATTGGCTGGTGGAGTGTTTTTATTAGGTGTGGGTCTTATGATCTATGCCTTTCAAACACAGTATATTCTTGCAATAATTGTCATGTTTATTACAGGTATTCCACAAGGTGGTATAGATGTTGGTTTTACGCCAATACTTCTTGGCACTACTCCGCGAAGCTTAATAGGACGTGTTGAGTCCGTTATCGAGACAACCATGTATGGTGTCAGTCTCATCTCAATTGCTCTAGCTGGATACTTTGGACAGTTTATTCCTGTTTACATCATCTATGCTATTGGAGGAGCGTTTATCGCGTTAGCTGGTCTTTTCGGCTGGTTTGCCTTGCCGAAAGAAACCTATACTTCGCAAAAAACAAAATAATGTAGTTTAAAAGGAAGAAAGAGGTAGACCTACGTCGGATATTCGATTACAGGGCATGGCGAAAGTATTAGTTCATTACTCATTGGGTATCAAAAAAGGGGACCGCCTTGGTATCATGACAGGCCCGAACGCAACTCCACTGGTCCGTGAAGTTGTGCGTGAAGCTGTCATTGCAGGGGCATACCCGGAAACATTTGTTGAACTTCCAGGGGTACGGGAGATACTTTTAAACGAAGGCTCCGATGAGCAACTGTCTTATATTCCTGCCTCGCAACGCTTGCTCTTTGAGGAATATGAAACGATGCTTTCGCTCTTAGCACAGGATAATACGAAAGCTCTTAATGGGGTCGATCCAACCCGCATGGCACTTGTACAGCAGGCGCGTCGTGACTTAATGCATACATATATGCAACGCTCTGCGAATGGTTCCTTGCGTTGGAGTATTGCAATGTTTCCAACAAATGCTTATGCACAGGATGCCGAAATGTCTTTAAGTGACTTTGAGGACTTCATATACCGAGCGTGTTTTCTGGATGATGATGATCCGGTAGCTCGTTGGCAGGAACTCTCCAGGCAGCAGGAGCGTTACGTGCAATGGCTTAAAGGGAAGCGAACTATCCACCTGCGTGGCCAGGATACAGACCTGACTTTTTCGGTCGATGGGCGCACCTTTATTAACGATGACGGTCATTACAATTTTCCGGGAGGCGAGTTCTTTACAGGCCCTATTGAAGATTCTGCCAATGGTTATATCCGCTATAGTTTCCCGGCTTCGTTTGCCGGCCGTTCTGTCGAAGACGTTCGCTTGCGCTTTGAAAATGGTGTAGTAGTTGAGGCACGTGCCGCTAACGGGCAGGACTATCTTGATAAAATGCTTGGACTGGATGAAGGAGCGCGTCGTTTAGGTGAGTTTGCTTTTGGTAATAACCGCAACGTGGATCGATGCACAAAAAATGTACTCTTTGATGAAAAGATGGGTGGAACCGTGCATCTTGCGCTCGGTGCTAGCATTCCCGAAACCGGTGGTGTCAATCAATCAGCCCTTCATTGGGATATGGTATGCGATTTGCGTAAAGGAAGTGAAATTCGCGTTGATGGAGAATTATTCTCTAAAAATGGAGAATTTGTGATCTGATCTGCCAGAATATGAAAAGAAAAGTCTCTTCCTCATATTATAATGATGAGGAAGAGACTTTTTGAGTTTATTGTTGTCTGGTTATCAAAGCATCGGACGAATCGAACGTATAGTATAGTTTGTCACCCCTCCAGGAGTTGATACGCTAATCGCATCTCCCTCCTGGTGGCCCATCAGAGCTTTGCCTACAGGAGATTGATCTGAGATCAAGCCTGATTTTGGATCGGCTTCATACGTTTCAACAATCTTGAATGTGCGTTGCGATCCAGTTTCACTCTCTACATCTACTTGCGTCCCAATACGGACAAAAAGAGGTCCTGCGATTTCGTCATGCATGTCAGAGGTCATTATCTCGGCAACCGCGAGCAGTCGTTCGAGCTGTAGAATCTCACCTTCAACTTTCGCCTGCTCATTTTTTGCGTCTTCGTAAGCGCTACTTTCGCTGATATCACCGGCTTCCTTTGCCTCGTGAATATAGTCAGCAATCTCTTTTCGCTTCACTGTGCGCAAATATTCCAGGCGCTCTTGTTTTTTAGCATAGCCATCAGGTGTTAGACGGTAGATCTTCTGTTCCGATCTTGCCTGGCTGGCTTCACTCTGTCCACCAATACTCATAGTAAATTCCTCCCTGGTGTTAAAGACACGAAGATGATTATACGTTTTCATTGGCTGCCCGTCAAGTCATTAAAGCAGCTTTTTTGCTTTTCTTAAGAACTTCATTCTTTCCAGACTTTAAAGAGGATGTAATAAAACAAAATAGTAGTTAATTTGTCCACATTATCACTTGACAATAACCTATGTCAATGTTTGCTGTTTAATGCGTCCGAAACGATGAAGATTTGAGCCACATACTTCGCAAGTACCACGTACAGCCTGGCGTCCATCCTTTGAAGTTACTTCGACTGCATTTAATATCTTTCTTTTCATCTTGCATTTCGCACAGTAGGCTTCCATCGTGATATTCTCAGGAGGAGCGATAGAAGTCTTTCCCTCTTCGCTCCAAGCCAGGATTGTTGCAATAACTCTCGATGGTTGGTCCTCGTGAACAGCAAGTCCCGCATCTGGCAACAATGTCAGTCGAGTATTTGACTTCATCCATGAAATGTTCTGTTGGCTTCCAATATGTCTTGAGTTGTTGAGTCCCCTGGCTCCCCAAATAACAAGCGTAGGCTGCTGTATCAACTCTATCTGTTGCGAGACATCCTGCTGTAGTTTCCCGCTCAGAAGGGCTATAGATGCATGTTCAGCGCCAATTTGATGAGCGGTCGCATAGGCATAATCCAAATCGGTATCGCTCATGATCGAGTGCTGTTTTGCCAGCGACGCGCGGAGCGCAAAACGAGTGCTGAGGGTCGGATACAGTAGCCATTGCACGGGAATTTTTTGGAGCAATAACCGCCAGGCTTTTACAAAAGCAATCCTGCTGCTACGTATAGGTGAAAGAGAAGCTTTCTCTCGTCTACCTTCTAAGTCTTGAGGTGAAATCAACACCAGGCGCTCACAAAGGTTGGGAGAAGCTACAGCTGTTGCTACCGCGTAATTACAGCTAATCTGGCTTGCTACAATTGTTGCAGCCTGTTTTACAATGTCGGTAAGAAAATCTTGACAGAGCGCTATATAGGTGCCAGAAGAGTAGTCAATTGCTGGGTGATCTGAGATGCCGAAACCGAGCAGATCCGGAGCATAAACGCGGAAATGCTGCGCTAATGGTTCTATAATTTTGCGCATCTCATATGACGATGATGCTAATGCGGGACTATGCAGGAGAAGCAGAGGGGGAGCTTTTGATTCTCCCAAAACCTTATAGAAGATATAGCCATGTTTCCACTCATAGTAATGAGCTTCTCCAGGCAAAGGATTTTGAAGTTGCATAGGTGTTTCTAGCATATGGCGTATTGTCACTACAATGGTAAAAATAAAAGTACTTAAGAAACTCAAACCCAATACTCTGGCTACTATTCCTTTCCAGCCCCTGCTGCGTACTGATTTTTGCATATTATCCTCCTTGTATCGCATGCAGTATAACAGGTTACACCCGTCGATGCCAATCATAATGAAAACTACAACACTCGTATTGATATATGACACTGGCAGTAGCAGACATTGGCGTTTATAGTTCTTTGGCGATATTATCAAAAATACATCTGATGAACGTCTTATGAGTATAAATAGCGAAATTGATAGCTCTTAAGGATTGATATGCGAATAATATATGACCTTGATGAAATGACCGAAACTGCACGAGGTTGGCTTACTGGTGGTTCAGTTGGTTTGGTACCTGTTATTGGTAATCTGCATGCGGGTCACCTGACATTAGTGCGTTCCTCAATTCAGGAATGCGAGCTCAGCATCGTTAGCATTTTAGATAACAGTTTACAGTTTGAATCCGATGATATACACACGCGAATATCCCTCCGTCTTGCTACTAATCTACAAATTTTAGAGCAAGAACGTGTAGATGTCGTATTTATTCCTCGCCCGTCTGATTTCTATCCCTCGGGCTTTTCTAGCAATGTCGTTCCATTCGGTCCTCTTGCTGAGAGATTAGAGAAAGCTACTCTGCATCAAAATATTCGTAAAGTTGCTACTTCGATGACGAAGCTATTTCAGCTCGTGCGACCCGATAAAGTCTATCTGGGCCAAAAGAAAGCTCAGCAAGTTGCTTTGATCCGCAAACTTGCAAGTGATCTCAACTTCGATCTTAATATTCATGTGTTACCCATTGTACGAGAGAATGATGGAGTAGCTGTTAGTAATCAAGTTAGTTTGCTTTCACAATCAGAACGTCAGGCAGTTGTGGTTATTTACCGAGCGTTACTTGCAGGGAAGTCTATGATTGAGAAAGGTGGACATCATACATCGGTTATTAAAAAAGAGGTAGCCAATCTGATTGCTGCTGAACCTCTATTGAAACTAGATGATGTAGCAATATGTGATCCCAATACCCTTGAAGAAATGGAGGAGAATTTGGGACCCAACCTTCCGGACTTTATGCTTGCAGTATCTGTAAGTGTTGGGGTTACAAGGCTCGTAGACAATATACTTTGGAAAAGTAGCGGTTTCTGGTTAACCTGAATTCCCTGGATTTAAAGCACTTGTTGAATCTTCGTATATAGTAGTTTAGGGCAAGGACAATTCAAGGTTGGTAACGTGAGACTCATTACCTGATCCTCTGTGCTGGCTTTCAAGGAATCAGATTTGTTTGTTCATCAAGGGTGAGAGTAAAACGAGCCATTAACTCTGCTGTGTCGTTAATATCTTTGAGTGAGACTATCTCCGAGCCTGTATGCATATAACGACAAGGGATGTTCAACAAGCCCGTTGCCACACCACCGCGCGAAACCTGGACGTTATCATTATCTGTACCCGTATAAGCAGCCTGAATATCATATTGGTAATTTATGCCCGCATTTGTAGCCGCAGCCACAAGCAGTTGGTAGACTCGTGGATTGGTAAATCCACCAATCGTCAAACCTGGTCCACCATTTAATTTCACATCCCCTAACAATTGCTTGGAGGTCTCTGGATGGTCGGAAGTGAATGTCACATCTACAGTAAGAGCAATATGTGGATTAATCTCATATGTGCTGGTTCGAGCGCCGCGTAAGCCAGTCTCCTCCTGAACTGTGGAAACGAAATGAACACTTGCCTTCAGTTTTTCGCGCTGGTCATGAAGGCGTCGCATAGCCTCTACAATCGAGAATAACCCACTTTTATTATCTAATGCGCGTGATACTATAAGCTCACCACGTAATAGCTCAAGTTGAGCAGCGCGGGTAGCAACACTTCCGAGAGGAACCAATTGTTGTGCTTCCTCCCTGCTTGAAACGCCAATATCAATCCACATATTCTTTAATTTTGGGGCATGACTTCGCTCGTCACTGTCCATTAAATGGACAGCTTTACTGCCTATCACACCCAGTAGAGGACCGCTTGAGGTATGTATATGCACTCGCTCACCTGGAAGAGTAGAGGGATCAAAACCACCAATAGGCGCAAAATAGAGGAAGCCCTGGTCATCAATATATCGTATGATAAAGCCTAATTCGTCGCAGTGAGCTGTGAGCATCACGCGAGGACTCCCTTCGGGATTAAGTGATGCGATGACGTTACCATGCAGGTCTGTGCGTACTACATCAGTATATTGGCTTATTTCTGTCCGAATTACTTCCTGGATAGGTTGCTCAAAGCCTGATGGACTTGGACTTGCTATCAAATGACGTAAAAACTCTACACGAGATTCATCCATGTTTTATTTACCGTACAAATTGTTTGAGTACTTCATCGACGCCCGGATGGGCACGATTTAGTCTGAGATCCTCCGCACCCGTTGGGTCGGTTTGCACCAGTAGGATACCTTGCTGAATACAGCTATTGAGCAACTCGCGTGCAGATTCACGCGTAAGACGACCTCGGAAACGGTTTTTTGGATTTACTGGATCACCGATGAAGTTGGATACACCGATAATTGTTCGCCATGACCAGTTGCGGTCAATATAATCTAGAAATTGCAGTAGCTGTGGGTCAAGCGCATCCATTGGAAATGCTTGGAGCTGCGCAGTTGGTGTACCTATGGAAATAGCAGCCATACTTCCTGTATTACCAGTCATAGACATTGAGCCAAATCCACTATCACCTACTCCAATGGCAACTGGAGTTCCTCCAGGGACCAATGGCACAAATTGATTGGCGCTGCTAATCAAATCTCGGCTGACGGTTCCTGGTATACCAACAACAATAACGGTTTTGTTTAGACGTAACTTTAGACGGGCACTGATTCGGGTAAAATCCTTATCGCCGGTCATTAAAACAAAGGTAGAAATTGTAGGACGATCAAAGACAGTTTCAATAATATCCATCAGCATATTTAAGTCAACAGTACTTTGGACTACGGTACTTTGGACAATCGTACTCGAACTACTCGTATTAATTGCAGGCATTTGACCTGTATTCCCAGTAGGCTGAACCGGGTTAGAAGAGTTATATCCTAGTGGACCGGTGCTGTTATTAAAACTAAGTGGCCCAGTGGGAGCTGATTGACTATAAGGGGCTTGATATGGAACATTTTGTCGAGAAAGTTCACGATGCTGATATTCTGGCAAAGTATAGCCTTCATCAGTTAACGGCTCGTCCTCAGATAAAGGGTTCTCCTCGATTTCGGGTTGTCCTATTTCTGAAGTTTCCTGGTATGATCCCCACTCATTTCTAATCTCTTGTGAAGAGATTGCAGGTAAAGGACCAGAATTTCCAAGTGATTCACCAGGCCATTCTCGCTGAAAAGGGGTAGGTGTCAAGCTACCTGTTCCTTGATCGGGAACAAACATTGATGTACCTAAAGCACCACTAGGCTGATTACCTGAATAATGAACCGTTCCCATACGAATTCGATCTCGCTGTTTTGCTGGACAATCAACCCTGTCGATCATCGCTGCTGTCAAGCTCCCCTTAAATGGTTCCGGTTGACGAGACCAATCCGCATAAGCGCGTGCTACCATGACAGTCCCATATCGGCGTGCAACCGCAATTAATTCCTGAGGGTCCGGTTCTCGCCGCTGGATATTCAACATACTATATCGAATGTTTTCAAAATCGATGAATAGAGCAATTTCTTCGGGCATATTCTTCTCCTCTCATAGGGAGAAACCGTGCAGGCCAAGATTTATTATGATTGTTCAGGTGCTCGGATACTTCTCTATGATATCCAGTTCGCAATGAGCATATCATACTTTATAAGCAAAGTCGAGTGGTCTGCGCTTTACAATAAGAAGTAACTATGATATAGTTTTTTATTAAGGATACATATGGTCTGGTTTATCAGGTCACCCTTAGTATATTATGAGTACCATACTATGGAGCGAACAACAACAATATCACCTTCCCTGGATAATTCGATTTGTCCCGTCGCTCGCACTGCTAAGATCATCAGTGGGAAGTGGACTTTGCTTATTATCCGTGATTTAACCTCGGGTGTCAAACGATTTAATCAACTCGAACGTTCTCTGGATGGTATTAGCCCCAAAACGCTCTCCGAACGGTTACGTCATCTTGAAGAAGAGGGAATCGTTCTTCGTCAAACTTTTGCGGAAGTCCCACCTCGAGTAGAGTACTCATTAAGTAAAAAAGGACACGACCTGATTGATGTGATAGAGTGTATGCGCTGTTACGGTAAACAATGGTTGTGCGATGCAAGCCACTAATTAAGATTCAAGCAACTACTATAAAACAAGATAAAACTAGCGAGCATATAAAAACCGGGGCTTATCCCCGGTTTTTTACATTGATTTCTTCATCCATCTCGCCTGTCTGTGAACTCAGGCAAGACGATAGCCGTATCAGATTAGCGGGAAGCACCAACCAATTGACGATCGTGATCAGCGAGGAAGCGATGGAGAGTTCCTTCGTTTTCTGCTGTTCCGTGCTCACTGTGCTCTTCTACCTGCTCTTCTGAACGAAATACTAGATCATAAAGGCTGGCGATGTCATAGTGCATCTGTACTTGAAGTTGACCCTCGCCGTTATATCCTTCGACGAAAAGACCATCCTCTTCCTCATGAATAGCGATGCTTTTCACGCTGATTTGATCTAGTACCTGACCAACAGCGCGCAGAATGCTCGCATAGCTGAACGTAACCCGCATTGATTCCTCCCATGAATTAGTTGGAGATAGACAATCGTTGTACTTTGGTGGACTGCACTGTCTTCATGCAAAACAACCTAGCAAAGCTTCAGTAAGCAGTGTGTAAATCTCGCATCACACCAATTAAGTTTACCATAACGATTGTTGAAACGTCAAGGTAATTTACCTGGACCAAATGAACCTCAATCCTCCAATATGTTCTGGTACTTAATGGCCAATTATTTTAAGACCAGATAAATTGGTAGCCAAAGTTGTTGACAAGCCTGGAAAAATATGGCATATTACCGTGGCATTACAAACGTAGCACATTTACAACTGCATAAGAATAATTACTTCAATATTGCCAAGGCAAGAAGAGAGAGAAGAGAGAAGCAGAGGAACGCGAGTGTATGTGGAGCTGGGAGATCGCGCTGGAGAGAGGAGCGAGGAGGAGCGGGACGTGAGCGGGAGGGAGAGGGAGAAGCAGGGAAGAGAGCGAGAGGCCAGGGTTACACAAGCGAGAGAGAGTACGAGGTGGATGCCTAGGCGCTGAAGGCCGAAGAAGGACGCGGAGACCGGCGAAACGTTCAGGGGGAGCTGCATGCGAGCGAAGAGCCCTGAGAATCCGAATGGGGCAACCCATCCAGAGTG
>DATMNR010000058.1:0-4103 GCA_035568795.1 Ktedonobacteraceae bacterium | reverse complement strand
GCGAAGCCGCATCCAAGACGAGTCTTCCCACTGTTGTGTTGCAGCAGTCAAGGTCCCAGCCAGAACAGCTGGTAGATAGACCGCGCGTGGACGTCTGGTAACAGGCGCAGCGAAGCGGCCCTAATGACCGTACGGCTTGTTCTCCCAAGGTGAATCTATGCTTTGCAGCTTCGTAACGCATTGCATCTTACCTAAAGTACCCGTTGCATCATACACGTAATCGATCTGTCTGTCAGAAAGGACACACGATCTCTTTCGTTGACCCTGTGTATCTCCTTTCCTCTTGGTCTTGGCAATATTGAGGTAATTGTAATTAATGCATGCAGTATGTAATATGAGAATAATTAGAGAAAGAGTCATCTTCATTCAAGATGGCTCTTTTTCAATGCTCTTTTTGGCGTCGACGTGATATAAAGTAGCCGATGAGTATTGCGATCCCTATTCCAACCACGAGCGTACGTCCGCGTTTTCTAATTGAACCCCGTTCTCTATCAGCGACTTCGTAGATCCCCTTTGCCTGGTAAGATTCGTCGAGTAACTGTACAGGATGCATTACTGCTAATTCGTAGCCTTTTCGCCGTGCTCCTAAGGCAATTTGCATCATACAACCTGGATTACCAGTAATGACAATGTTAGCACCTGATGCCAAAATATTGTTCATCTTGCGCTCTAGTAGTTGTGAAGCCATTTCCTGGTTTGTGATATTGTAGATACCTGCACTTCCACAACACCAATCGGATTCTTTGAGATTGAGTATTGTTAACCCTGGTATGGCACGTAATAATTCGCGAGGTTGTTGTTTGACCTTTTGCCCGTGGAATAAATGACAGGCATCATGGTAGGTAATAGTGTGGTTCAAAAGACCCATTTCGCGATTCAATTCGATGCTCATCAGAAACTCACTGATATCTTTCACTTTTGAACTGAATGCGCTCGCTCTAGAAGCATAGGCGGGATCATCTCTTAAGAGATGCCCATATTCTTTTAGATTGGAGCCGCAGCCTGCCGAGTTGATGATTATTACGTCACAATTATATGGCTCAAATACATCAATATTATGACGGGCGAGTTGTCGTCCACGTTTTGCTTCACCTGCGTGAACATGCAAAGCTCCGCAACATTGTTGCATGGGCGGAGTGATTACCTCACATCCGTTTGCCGTCAAAACACGAATACTTGCCTCGTTAATATCGCGGTAAACCTGATCCATGATGCATCCGCTAATAAACCCTACACGATAACGTTTTTTCGTTAAGGCAGGTGTAACCTCTGGCAGTAACTGAGGAAAAAGATCGCCACTTGCAGAGGGCATGAGCTCTTCTGGAGTTTTCAACTGTCCTTGCAATGGTGTGGGCAGAGCATTTGCAAAATCAAGCAAACCTGTACGGCGTATCAGGGTTTGTAAACCGCTTCTCTGATATATCTTCAATGCTGCAAAGACAAGAGATGTGAGCATCCGTGAGGGGAGTATAAGATCGAAAAAGAAGTGTCGAAGAACTCTATCGGTGGGCGATTCGAGAGCATGTCGTTTAACTGAAGAATAATCTAGTGGAAACTCTTCATTTTCAGGTGTTTCGGTAACTTCCCGTCTTATGTCACTAAGAATAGGTACCTGTGCTACCTCAAGCTGGATTTGTTCGCGTGCTGCCTCGATTAACTTGCCGAATTGAACACCCGAGGGACATGCTGTTTCGCAAGCGCGGCACCCCAAACAGCAATACATATGATTTACGAACTCTGGAGAAATCTCCATTCGTCCTTCGGCAACTGCCTGCATCTGGTAAATACGCCCGCGAGGGGAATCCATTTCTACGCCAAGTATTGCATAGGTTGGACAGGTTGGAAGGCAAAAGCCACAGTGAATACACTGGCGCATTAAATCATACGTATGTGTATGACGATGTAATGGCCCTTGAGCAGGAGAAGTCACAGTAGCAACTGTTGTCTGAATGCTTTGAGATTCGGATGACATAAAAGTTACCTCCTATATTACACAAGGGTTAAGGCTACATCAACTGCGGCCTGGCGGTAAGAACGGTTACTTCCTGACGATTATGAAAAAGCTGCCTGGCTTGCACTATTGCAAAATGTCTTTGCAATAATCTCAATGCTTCGTACAAGTTCTTCAATGGATCAATTTCGGAAGTTTCATGTGGCAACTTGAGCACACTAATGATGAAGCCATCGCTCAGTAGATATGCGCTTGCTTGAACCAATAATCGTGCAGCTTCACGCGCATCCATTCGCATATCATTGGTTATGACATTGAATTTTCGGTGTCTTTTTATTGCCTCCTCAAGGTAATCTTCGGCATAACCTCGATAATGTTCTAAGTGTGGTTGCCTTGAAAGGCGAGCATCAAGCTTAGCCGGATCAACTGCTACAACCTGCATTCCTGCCTCTAACAGCATGCGTGTCCAGCCTCCAGGAGCCGCGCCAAGATCAAGAGCCGATCCTAGTGATGGTAGAGTCACACCGAATACCTCTAATGCTTCCAGCAATTTAAATTCAGCTCGGCTGATTTGTTCGGGGAAATGTGCGAAGTGGCGGGCACCTCCGGGCCAGTCGCTCAGATTATCGGCAGTAAGAGAAATGCCAAGATATGCTTTTTCTATGGTACATAGTAGCGAGACGACAACCTGTGGTTTCTTGATGGACTCGACTGCGCCCGTTTCTTCTGCAATAGCTTCCGCAAGCATTTGATTGACGTGCCCACTGCTGTATGCGTGCTTGTTGGAACCTGCTCGAACCGTCTCAATGTCTGTTTGTAACAGACGGGTTTGTACAGCAAAACGTTGGCCTCGTTCCAATAAAGTAAATGTGGGCAGATTAGCTATAGCCAGAGCAAGTTCGCCAATATCGTTATCAGTATTGCTGAGTTGAATCATCGCTTGTACAGGCGCAAGATGGCGAACGAAGATGGGCCGTTGCTGTATCGCCTGACGCACTAATGATGTGAGATCGTGTGGATGAGTGTCACAGGGTAATGTACATAATAGAATACCAGGAGCAAGTAATTCGCCAGAGAGCAGCTTTGTATTAAAGTGCTTTAGTTCGTCGAACGCAGCATCAATAAATTCCTGATGAGCGGTAACGATTAGTACTGGATCCGCATCGGCAGATATTGAAGATTTTTGACTCACAATCCCCCCACAAAACGTCCTTTTACGAACGTACCCTTGGAATCAAACTGTTGTTTAATTCTTTGCATCAAGAAAAAATTCTGATCTGGTTCTCCCCAAACGCTAATGCGCCGTTTCAGATCAAATGGAGAACGTTCGACAACCATGCTACCACGGGCTTCGTGTGCATGTAACCTAAGCTCCTTAATTGCCTCAACCAGGCGGAAGGTGGCATCGACTGGCCGTAATTCAATATACAAAATGCCATTACCAGCATGTGCCACAACAGCAGCTTCAATCTCATGTTTTTGGCAAATTTGCTTGATTGTCTCAAGGTAGTTAGCCATCTTTGAAACTAACACAACTGCTTTACAGGTTATAGTCCCCTGGGTGTGTTCACGCACGATATTCCAGAACTCATCTTGTGCCTTCCCGAACAGGTCATCACTTAACAGGGCATCATTTTTGCGAGCCAAAATATGTGTTTCATCAATCTGGCGGTCAATTGAAGAAGTACTTCCCTCAAAATTAACGGCTAAGGTGTAGCCGTTGGTTGGAAGAGTCAAACCAAAGAAATCTGTCATGTCACTGGCTGCATTGGAATCAATCAATTCGATGGCAGTGGGTGTCAAGAGTGAACCCAGGAGAGCAATTACAGTAGCCATAGCATCTTCGGCATTTGAAAAGGTCAAAATGAGCGTTCGTTCATTGGTAGGGAAAGGTTGCAGTTTGAAGTTAGCTTCAACAATAATACCGAGAGTCCCAAGTGATCCAATATATAGCTTATTGAGATCATAGCCTGCGACATTTTTTACAACACTACCCCCGCTGCGTGCAATTTCACCACTTGCTTGTACGACGCGTAGCCCAATTACCATGTCACGCGCCGTGCCATAGCGTAAGCGTTTGGGTCCACTCGCATTTGAGGACAGTATTCCACCAATAGTTGCTTGCTGAGCATCAGGAGGATCAAGTGCTAAC
>DATMNR010000057.1:0-9871 GCA_035568795.1 Ktedonobacteraceae bacterium | reverse complement strand
TACTGGCCAAGGCACGACCCGAGGATCGCACCGACCACATTGATGATCGCATCGGCCAGTTTTTCCAGGTTGTTCTTGGACAAAGTGGTGTGTTGCGCGATCCCATCCCCGGCATAGCTCACTTCTTTACTTTCTGGGGGTTCATTATCATCTCAATCGGCTTGCTCGATTTAACGCTTCGGGCCTTTGGTCTATCTCTGCCAATCATCGGCGATAGTCACGCATTTGCTACTCTGCTGGATCTTTTCATCATCTTTGTCGCGATTGCTCTATTAGTCTTCGCCTTCCGTCGGGCTGTAATTCGCCCTAAACAACTCTTTAGCGTTTTGCACGGACCATGGGATGGTTTGATCATCCTTGGACTGATTCTGCTCATTCTTATCACAATCGTCCTGGTCGAAATCTTTGATTATGCTGCTAGCAACGGCGCTGCATGGTCCCTCTTCGGCATGTGGTTCGGACCCTCTGTCAGCGGACTTGGTACCCAGACTAATCTCATCTTGTTCCGCATCTTCTGGTTTACCCACTTTATTGTTTTCTTCGGCTTTCTTATCTATCTGCCCCGTTCAAAGCACTTGCATTTGATGGCAACACCATTCAATGTCTTCTTCAGCAATTATGCACCCAAAGGCGCTTTGCCTCTGATAGAGAACCTCGAGGAACGTGAAGATTACGGAGTTTCGAAACCCGAACAATTTACCTGGAAACAATTGCTTGATGGCTATGCCTGCACTGAATGTGGACGCTGCAATACTGTTTGCCCTGCATCCAATACAGGCAAGCCACTCTTCCCCAAGGAAATAATCCTGGGAGTCAAAGAAGCGCTGTTTGTGCAGAGCAATCAAATTCTCGGTGAAGATACATTATGGAGCAGGTTAGGTGTCGCAGGCGTCAAAGCTGACGAAACTGCCGTTGAGAAAGCTGCGCACCATGAGCCGATGGTTGGAGGCATTATCAGCAACGATGCATTATGGGCGTGCACTACCTGTCGCGCGTGTATGGAGATATGTCCTGTCTCTATCGAGCATGTACCGAAGATCGTGGATATGCGCCGTCACCTTGTCATGGAAGAGAGTGACTTTCCTACTGAGGTTACTTCGCTGTTTAACAACATCGAGCGCAACTCGAATCCCTGGGAGATCAGTAACGACAAACGTGCTGAATGGGCTGCTGGACTGGATATACCGCTCATGGCAGAAAATCCCGATGCTGATGTTCTCTACTGGGTTGGCTGTATGGGTTCGTTTGACGAGCGCAACAAGAAAGTGGCGACTGCCGTTGCTAAAATACTCAAAGCCGGAAACATTAACTTTGCCATTCTTGGACCTGAAGAAGCCTGTACGGGTGATCCAGCGCGGCGTATTGGCAACGAATATTTGTGGCAGATGATGGCGCAGCAAAACATCGAAACGCTGGACGGTTACGGCTTCAATAGATCGAGTTCTCTCAACGGGCATAATGGGCATGCTTCGGGCAACGGCGCTGTTGTAAAACATCGCACGGTTCTGACGGCCTGCCCTCACTGCTTCAATACTATAAAGAACGAGTATCCACAGCTAGGTGGCGACTACGAAGTGGTCCATCATACCACCTATATAAATACTCTGCTTGTCAATCAAAGCATCAAGCTTCCTGAGGGTTTTGACCAGCGCAAGCTAACATATCACGATCCATGCTACATCGGGCGCTATAACGATATATATGATGAACCCCGCAATGTGCTCAGGGTCCTCAATAGCAATGATATTTCCGAGATGAAACGCAATCGCAACAAGAGTTTCTGTTGCGGTGGTGGTGGTGGTCGCGCGTGGATGGAGGAAACGATCGGCAAACGCGTCAATCAAACGCGTGTCAATGAGGCATTGGGTACGGGCGCTAAAGTCCTCGCTGCTGCGTGTCCTTTCTGCATTACCATGTTTGATGATGGCATCAAGGGTGT
Source organism: Ktedonobacteraceae bacterium (assembly GCA_035568795.1). GTDB lineage: Bacteria > Chloroflexota > Ktedonobacteria > Ktedonobacterales > Ktedonobacteraceae > DATMNR01. The sequence goes on along the minus strand of DATMNR010000057.1, from coordinate 7,932 downwards.
AGAGGCGGAAGAGAAAATGCAGATCGAAGATATTTCTGAGATTGTCGTCCAGGCAATCGAAAAGAGCAGAGTAGGCGCCTCTGCCGACTACTCATGATGTCCTTTTTTTGGCACGCATATCAAGAAAAGCTCCTCAAAGAGAGCGAGCCCTCCGCGGCCAGATTGTTGAGGATTAATCCGGCTAAAGAGGTAGTATGGTCATCGCATTTGTATATGTGAGAGCGCCCCCTCGTGGAGATGGAGCGCTCATCGACGACCAGAAAGGACGATGTCTTCATTCCCAGACAATCTTCTTGGGGCCCGCTTTCCTCTCCTGTGACTCAATGCCCCAACTCCAGGAGACCTTCGGAGTAATCGAGAGGTAGATCCCAGGACCGAGGTGTCCATCGCGCTCAACGATCTCTGCAATGCCATAGATCCTGATTCCCCGTGGCTGCCAGGGTTGAATCGACTTGAGATCGTCAATAATCAGCGACACTTTAGTATTGCCTGCCACTACATTTTGATACTTGCGTGTAGCCTGAAAGCGATGACCTCCAATGTAGAAGCGCGAGCCGTCGAACTCGAAGCCAACGGCATCAACCGTGGGCTGTCTATCGGTGGCCACAGTGGCAATCCTGGCAAGAGGTTGAACTTGCAGGAAAGCCTGCTCTTGCTCTGAAAACATCAAACACCTCTTTCTTGTTTCAGGAGTTTCTTTGTCCTTATCCGTCTATCATTCTAATACTTTTACATACTTTATATTACAGTTCTTTATACTTCCTTTAAACGTAAATCACTCACATCAATTGCCCCCTGTCGATCACCTGGCAACCAGGCAAAACTCTCCTCTGAACTTCTGGTAGGGTTATACTCCAGTCCGATATAACCCTGATATCCAAGACTATCCAGGGCGGTCAAGACATGAGAATAATGTATTTCACCAGTCCCCGGTTCATGACGTTCGGGAGGATCTGCAATTTGAATGTGCCCTATCCATCCAATATGCTCGCGCAATGTTGCAATCAGATTCCCCTCCATACGCTGCATATGATACATATCATACTGGTATTTGAGGTTTGGACGATTCACTTCAGAAAGCAATGTTAGCGTATCGTGTGTATTCGTTAAGAGATAGTTTGGACTTTCAAAGCTGTTCAGCGCTTCAACAACTATCTCAATTCCAGCAGCCGCTGCATAATCGGCAATCCAGACAAGATTTTCACGAACCTGGTCAAATTGCTCCTCACGACTTTTTCCAGAGATGTTGTTTCCAACCAGGGCATTTAATCGCGGGCATCCAATCTGCTTCGCGAATTCTATTGCTCTCGAAGCACGAGCGCGTACCCATCCTTTTCGATTGCTGTCATTGAGAAATCCCCTTTCTCCACGTGCCATGTCACCAGCATCTACATTCATCAAGACGACGTGCAACCCGGTCTCATACACGCGCGCCTCGATTGCAGCCAGGTTTTCATCTCCAGGCCATGGAAACTCTACAGCTCCAAAACCAAGACTGGCTGCTCGTTCAAAGCGCTCCAGGAATGAGACTTCTTTTAAGAGAAAGGAGATATTCACATCAAATCGTATCATACAGCGTACCCCTTATCTTAAAGCCCGCCAATTTATTCATTCAGATCATTTTTGGTGCTCAAAAGGAGCATAAACTGCTCAAGCACCTGAAGAGCCACATCCACATCTTCAACTGTGATTGATTCGGCGGGATTGTGGCTGATACCTCCACGGCAACGCACAAAAAGCATAGCAATACTAGTGAGTTCGGAGAAGGTTACCCCATCATGGCCTGCTCCACTTGGCAGAGAAAGCAATGGATAGTTCAACTCCTCTATAGCCTGTTCCAATAACTTTGTCAGGGCTAGCGCACATGGAATAGTTTTATGCTCTTGAAGAAGCTGCCATTCGAGTAAAACTTCGCGCTTGTCACAGATTTCGCGAGCCATTTCTTCCAACCGGTCTTTAACAAGCTCACGTACTTTATTCTCTTGATGACGCACATCCAGGCTTAGCGTCACTATTCCAGGAATTACATTGCTAGCTCCTGGCTGTACTGAGACCTGACCTATGGTGGCAACCACTCCTGGTATACTGTGTGCCAACGTTTCTACAGACAGCACAAATTCAGCCGCTGCACAGAGCGCATCATGGCGTAGCGACATGGGAACTGTACCTGCATGACCGGCTTCACCGGAAAAACTGACATTGAGACGATTCTGTCCAGAGATAGCGGTAACGACTCCAACCGGAAGATTGCGTGCTTCAAGCACTGGTCCCTGTTCAATGTGCACTTCGCAGTAACCCAGAAGTGCATCCGAGCGCCAGCGAGCAATGTGCAAGCTTTCTGGATCAGGATTACCACCAAAGGAGCGTATCGCCTCAGCCATTGTGATGCTTTCGATATCGGTCAGGTGGAGCACGTTCGGATCCAGTGTACCAGTCATAAATTTGCTGCCCAGGTAGGCATTGTTATAACGCAGGCCCTCCTCATCTGCAAAAGCCAGCACCTCGATAGCAAATGGAAGTCGCACCTGGCGGGCATGTAATCTTTCTACACAGGCGAGCGCAATCATTACTCCTAGAGGCCCATCATATTTTCCTGCGTCTCGTACTGTGTCAAGATGGGAACCCAGTAGTAATGTTTTTGCACCCACATGACTTGCCTCGAAACGACCGATCAGATTACCAATATTGTCTTGTTCGACGGTCATACCAGCAGCATACATCCAGGTCTTTACTTTTTCGTTTACCTGTTGCATTGCCTTTGAAGCGAAACGACGGGTTAGACGATCAGGCTCTTCACTATAGCTGCCAAGTATCTCGCACCGCTCTATAACAGTGCGGGCAGATGCATCGAAGGTCAAGAACTGGCTCCATTGAAAACACTGTCTTATACTATTATCCCAAACAAAAAGTAGGAGCACAATAATTTGCACTCCTGACCAGGGCTTCTCACAGGTCACTGTGTGACTGTTTTCTGCGCCCCTGCAACGCGCTCACTTGAGTGTGTAAGGTTTTTTACGAGCCAAGTTAGGTGAAGCAGCAACGTGTGAGAAGCCCTGGTTCCTGCCTGATTACACGATAATCAGACGCTAAGATTCAGCAATATCTTAATCAACGAGCGTGAAGATAAAGTCGAATTCAGATCCCACTGGATTGCCGCGTGCATGCAACAACATCGATCCATGCGCTTCTACAAAGACACCGGTTCCACCCGTGATTGTAAGCGTTGTATCTGTGCCATCATCAAAAAATGGCCCTTCGACTGTGATCTGTCCCTGAGGAAGGAAAGTTGTCCAGAAACACTCCCATTCCGTCTTGCCGGTAGCAACAGTACGAGTACATTGCCCATTGTCCCTTCCGACCTGGTGCTCGTTGTTTGCATCGAATACGGGATTATGAAACCCAAGAACGTCGCCTAAAGACATGTGTGGTGGATGAAACTCCTGCACCGTGTCCGTTATGGCGTGCTCTACAACATGAATCACCCTCTGACCATTAGCCTTTGCGGATGGAGCCGTAGTATGCATGGTTAAGAACGCGCCTGCCAATGCTCCCACTAAAAGCGCGGCGACTGCCGTAAGAACGAGGGACTTCTTCATCGTTTGTTCTCCTTTGAATGATGTAAATAATTAAGCTTCCCGGCAACTTCTGAAGTGATCGTGGAACAGCTTTGATTGAAACCTGGATTCCCATGAAAATACGGTGGAATGCGCGCATCGAAGGTTTCATTGGTACGCTGATCCCCACAACAGCAACCAATGCCAGTAATAGAGCTTGCATCGAACGCTAGCTCTTCATTTGAAGTGTACGATTCAGCTATTGTCTTGTCAATGTTAAAATCAACTATAATATTGTTTCCCTCGCAATGAGATGGTACAGTTGTAGCATAATCAAATATCTAACAAGCCATGTGAGGGAGCATTCATGGACAGACATATTCCACTCGTAATCAGCAAGGGTGACCCATTTACTCGCGGCTTTCATCTTGGGAGCAGTGAAACAGAACGCGTGACACATACGATTACAGCTTATATGGGCATTTTTGCGCAAACATCAGACTTGAATTATGGAGCAGTTCTCATACATGCCGAGCGTTTTATACCCTCGATCGCTCACTTTGCTCCCCACTTGCTTGAGGAGATGCGCGGTATTGCTGAAGGAGCAGGGCGCGATCTTCGCGAGATCATAGCCATCAATGCCCGAACCGAGTTGATGTATGGAGTAACACAGCGATCAGAATGCACCTCCATCGGTATCAGCACAAATGCTTCTACTGACGGACATATTCGCCTGGCACAAAACTGGGATTGGCGTCCCACGCTGGCAGGCTCGCTTATACTTTGGGCTTTACATCTCGATGAAGGGCCCGATGTGTTAACACTCACGGAAGCTGGCATGGTAGGCAAAATTGGTATCAATGCAAGTGGACTGGGGATGTGCATTAATCTCTTGAAGTCGGATACCGATCATGCAGGTCCAACAGTGCCTATGCACATTATTCTTCGCCATGTTCTTGAAGATGCTCACTCTGTCGATGAAGCCATCACACTCATAAACACTACTGATCGCTGTACCTCATGCTTCCACATGTTGGTAGATCATAACGGAGCGCTTGCAGGTGTGGAAGCGACTCCAGCAGGGCAGCACGTGTTACGCTCAGCCAGTGGAGTGTTAACACATACAAATCACTGTGTCAGTTCAGACCTTTTCATTCACGACAGAAATGCGCGAGAATATCCTGAGACGATTGCTCGCGGTGAACGCGCACAATCGCTTGCGCACGAGCAGAAGATTGATGAGCCTTTTTTACGCGGCATACTTGCAGATCATGCAACATCTCCTGGTTCCATTTGCCTGCATGCAGAACCTGACACACCGTTGGTAGAGAACTACGAGAGCATAGCCTCGATCATATTTGATCTGACTGCAGGAACGGTGGACATTGCCGAAGGGCCACCATGCGAAAATGCCTATCGCCGCCTATCATTGGAGGATTGTTTGAGGGTTACATCGTATCGGTAAACAGGCTACTAATCGACTCACCATTGTGTATGCGTTGAATGGCCTCTGCGAATAAAGGCGCCACTGAGAGTATGCGCATGTTGGGCAAGCGTTTTTCGAACGGTATTGGCACAGTGTTGGTTGTTACGATCTCATCAATGTCCGGCTGTGCTCCCAGCCGTTCGATGGCCAAGCCTGTGAATAGTCCATGTGTGGTAACAACTGTAACACGACCAATGTGATGCTCGCGCAGGTGTTCCAACATTTCAATGATTGTGCCACCGTTCGCAATCTCATCATCGATCATGATGACATTTTTTTCATCAACGTCTCCAACAATTGCTTCAATAACGACTTTTTCGTCGCTCAAACGTTGCTTGCTGCCAGCCGCGACGGGCAGCCTGAGCATACGAGCAAAATGGGAGGCGGACTTGGCATTACCCAGGTCCGGCGCAACTACGACAGTGTTCGTCAAGTCACGGCCGCGAAAATGGTTGGCCAGCACGTTGAGCGCATTCAAGTGATCAGTCGGTACGCTAAAGAAGCCATGCACCTGTGCCGCATGCAGCGTCATTGTAAGCACGCGGTTGGCGCCCGCAGTCGCTAGCAAATCGGCTACCAATCTTCCCGCTATGGAGATACGCGGTGCGTCTTTCTTGTCAGAACGTGCATATGCATAGTAAGGAATAACAGCTGTTATGCGTCCTGCCGACGCGCCACGCGCAGCATCGAGCATGAAAAGCAACTCCGCCAGGTGCTCCTGAACCGGTGGCACCAGCGGCTGAATCAAAAACACATCACTTTCACGACAATTGGCATTCAGTTGCACATAGAGGCAATCATTGCTGAAGTGGCGAATAGTAATCGGGCACAGAGGCACGCCCAGACATTCACACACTTCTAGAGCCAGCTCAGGATGTGCAGTACCGCTAAAAATTGTAATCTCACGCATAGAATTATACCTCTGTTTTACAGATTACGAACTGACGAGTTCCTTTAAATTGCCTGTCAATATCAGTACCAAAGTAGTCCTTAGCCCAACTTTCTAAACGCACAACCGATTCAGCAAAAATGTCATCTGGCACAACCCAGGTGCTGGACCAGAGTCGCCTTGTGACTTGATCTAACGCCTCCCGTGGCGTCTGAATAACCTCCCATTGCACCACAGGAATCTCTTGCGGTTGTAATCCATGCTCTTTTAGCCAGGCTGTAACATCTGATCGTTCTTCCGCACCTGGCCGTTTGATATCACCGCCAAGCTCACGGACGATCTTGCCCCATGTCTCTCCCACAGGCCATACCTCTACATTTACAAACTCATCCCAACAATGAAGAAAAACACCTCCTGGACGAATTACCCGCATCACTTCCAGCAGCGCTTGCTGCCAGCCATCCACCAGTTGAAACACATGTACTGCAATCACAACATCGAATGAAGCATCGTGAAAAGGCAAAGCCGTCATATCAGAGAGAACCAGTCGCATTGAAGCACTTTTCGCACCATTTCTATAACGCGAAACTGCATGAGCGCTTGCACTATCTTCATCTGGCAAAGAACCCCACGCTTGCTGGTATTCCTGCCAACCATTTTGTAGCAGCTTGCTACGAAGTTGCTTGACCATGTTTTCAGAAATATCAACACCAGTATACGTTTGTCCCAGGGAAGCGAGAGGAAATGCAATACGACCTGTTCCAACGCCAACCTCCATAAAAGTTGTTTCTGATGTGGCATTAACTGTATCGACAATAGCTTTTGCTATGTGTTGATCGATACCCGGGGGATAACCTCGAGTTTCATCATAAGCATGTGCAACCCGATCAAATGAAATTGAAGGCATAGTATCCCGTCTATTTCTCGCCCAATAATGCACGGGCAATTATGAGTAACTGTATCTGGTTCGTTCCTTCGTAAATCTGCGTAATCTTAGCATCGCGCATCATACGCTCGGCAGGGTATTCCTTCATGTACCCATATCCACCAAGGATCTGAACAGCATCACCGGTAACCTCCATAGCTATATCAGAGGCATATAGTTTCGCCATTGATGAGTATTTACCGAAATTTGGTTCTCCACGATCAATCATTTCAGCCGCGTTATAGACCAGAAGACGCGCAGCTTCAATCTTGGTAGCCATGTCGGCCAGCATAAACTGGATGCCCTGATTTTCGGCAATAGGCTTCTTAAATTGGATGCGCTCCTTAGAATATGAAAGAGAGAGATCGAGCGCGCCCTGGGCAATACCCATAGCCTGTGCCGCAACTCCTGGGCGTGTGCGATCTAGCGTCATCATCGCAAACTTGAAACCATCGCCCTCACGTCCCAGTAGATTTTCAACCGGTACCTCGCAATCCGTGAAGATCAGCTCAGCGGTTTGCGACCCCTTAATGCCCATCTTTTCTTCGATGCGTCCTACAGAAAAACCTGGAAAATCTTTCTCTACAATGAAGGCGCTGATACCACGCGTACCCGCCTTTGGATCCGTCAACGCGAATATGGAGTTGACCTGCGCCAGGCCACCGTTGGTGATAAAGCGCTTCGATCCATTCAGAATATACGTATCATCTTTACGCACAGCAAACGTTTGCATAGCAGAAGCATCAGAGCCAGAACCAGCCTCGGTGAGGCCAAAGGCAGCAAGCCACTCGCCACTCGCCAGTAGTGGTAAATACTTACGTTTCTGCCCGTCATTGCCTGCCAGAATTATAGGTAACGATCCGAGTTGTTGCACAGCAAGGATCAAACTGGTGGTCGCACAATTTCTGGCCAGTTCTTCGATTGCCATCACAACCGCCAGCTCGCTAGACTCGATACCGCCATATTCGCTCGGGAAAGGCATGGCCAGGATATCTTGTTGAGCCAATAATTCTTTCATATCCCATGGAAATTGTGAAGTATGATCAATTTCCGCTGCACGTGGTGCCACGCGCTCCCG
>DATMNR010000056.1:0-6286 GCA_035568795.1 Ktedonobacteraceae bacterium | reverse complement strand
CGTTCAAGCCAACTACGCGCTGTAGCAGCCACGATTTCCTCAAGGTGATAGAAGAAGTCGTATTGGCCACCATAAAGGCCAATCAACAATCCGAATAGTCGTTCCCATTCGTGTCGCAGCCGCCTCTCGAACACGCACCAGTCGGCGGGTGCAGCATTGGCTTCGCCCCGAAAGGTGATCTCCAGACGTGCCCACAAACGCTCAAATGACAAGGCCGCTTGCTGCTGAACCTGCTGTGAATCAGTCATATCATCTCCCTCTATAACCAATACCATTCTCACAGATCATAAAACAGCGAAAGAAACAGCAACTGTTAACATGCAATCATCACCCTACCGAGACATGACGCACAAGCATATCGAAATAGCCGATAGGCGGTTGTGTGGGCCTTTCTTAATGCATACAGAAAGGGCTGGTGAAGCAGTGTATCACATTTTGAGCTATGTTTGCATGAATTTTTTACCTACCTTGATGGGATTTTTGATTTCTCTGCCTCTGATTTGATGGGGCACTACATACACTGATGACACCTCCACCTGACCAAAGTCACTCATGCTGATCTTTGTGGTGTTCCCATTGGCAATCACCTTAAGCAGCCTGCTAGGAACTGCGTTGCAGGTAATGTTCCACTTCGGAACGGCGTGGTGGGTTCGCGCCTTCTCGTGTACAATTCAGAGCAGCCGCTGCTGAAGCGAAATTAATCACTGCTCGCAGTTCTTGCGCCGTCAAAGCTAATACCCTTTCACGAGAAAGAATAGCATCATCTGCTAACCTGGCTATTATGCCAGCACAGAAGGTGTCGCCAGCACCAACGGTATCAATCACAGTGATCGGAAAGGCAGCTGACTGGATCGTCTCTGAAGACCCACTCCGAGCGAGTACACCTTTCTCTCCCTGTGTGATAATCACAAGTGCCGGACCCAGCCCGCACAAGTGTAGCAATGATTCTTCCATCGAGACTCCAGGCAGTAGCCATGCAAGATCAACGTTGCTCAATTTGAGGATATCGGTGAGAGCAATCAAACGTTGCAATAGAGCACGATACGCCGGTTCATCGTGAATCATGCCTGCGCGTATATTTGGATCAAGAGAGAGTAATGTATTCCCTTTGAGGCGTTTAAATGTTTCCAAAACGGTTGTTGGTGTCGTACCCCGTAGGAGACTAATCGAACCAACATGCAAGATACTCGACTCCTGGTACAAGCTCTCAGGTATGTCGTCAACAGTCAACAGGGTATCAGCCGTTCCATCTCCATAAAATGAGTAGACAGGTTCCCCCTCCTCCATAGCCACAAACGCCAGAGCGGTTTGTGCCTTTGCAGTGCTGACAAAGCGCGTATCAACACCCTCAGTCTTCAACGTCAGCAACAAATGATGCCCAAAGAAATCTTCCGCGATCTTCCCAGCGAATGCGACATGGTGTCCCAGGCGTGCAAGACCGACAGCGACATTCAATATCGAGCCACCTGAATGCATTCGGAAATCTGTACCTGCAACACCAGATTGGCCATCACCAGAGTTAGTAGCAATGAGTGGTACAAAGTCTATCAGGCTTTCCCCCATGCATGTCACCAACGTACTCATTCGCTTTTCTCACTCTCTTGTAAAAGTAATCGACGATTATCCACCAGAGACGTTACTCACACAGACCGAGTTATTATACCTGTGTGAGTCACTTTATGTCACGACCTCAGCACCATTTGCCGGTTGAAATGAATAGAATTCTGGTCGTGTGAAACCTCGTGCTTCAAAATAGTGCCGCACATTCAAAATAAGCACTCCCACATCTTCACTTCTGATCAGCGCGAGGGCACATCCACCAAAGCCTGCCCCTGTGAGTCTCGCCCCGAGCACCGATGATAGCAAAGCTATCTCGACAAATGCATCTAACTCTGGTGTCGAGACTTCGTAGTCGTCCCGCAGAGACCGGTGCGAGGCATACATCAACAGCCCAAAAGCGCCAAAGTCCTGTCTCTGCAAGGCTTGCACCGCTTTTAGCACTCGCTCATTTTCAGTAATAACATGGCGAGCTCGTTTGCGCTCTTCACCTGAGAGCTTGTCGAGATCCTGGATATGAGCATCGCGCAGTTCTCTTAAACCCAGCGCGTGGGCAGCTCGCTCACATGCTTCTCGACGCGCGTTATAGCCTGTTGCGACCAATTCCCTGGAAACACGTGTATCGCAGATGAGCAGTGTAAGGTCTACTCCGGCCAAATATAATGGAATCGGCCTAGCTTCCAGTGAGCGACAGTCTATCAGCAGCGCTGTTCCTGCCTGGCAGAGTAGCGAAGCATACTGATCCATGATACCACTGTTGACTCCCACGAACGCATTCTCAGCATGCTGGCAGAGCACAGCGAGGTCCTTCTTATCCATTTCAAGATGGAAGAGAGCATCAAGTGCGATTGCGGTGACGGCCTGGATCGCAGCAGAAGATGAAAGTCCACTCCCCAGTGGGATGTCTCCCGCAAATGCTCCTTGAAAAGACGGAATATCTATATCTCGCTCTTTCATTCCCCATACGACCCCGCTCGGGTAGTCCGCCCACGAACCTGAACGCCTCTCAAGAAGTGGATAACTTTCTTGAAAGTCAGCGGAGTAGAGCTGCATGTCACCATACCCAATCGCCATGGCGACCCGTTTATCTATCGCGCAGGGCAAAACGAAACCACCATTGTAGTCGGTATGTTCGCCAATCAAGTTGACCCGACCCGGAGCACTGGCCACTAACACCGGCTCCTTCAGAAACTGATCACGGTATGTTTGAACAGCGCGTTGCTCAATCTCCCTCACTCATACCTCCTCCAATATCAAACAAATCGACTTGTTCCGGCTCCACTTTTGCTATTGCTTCACGTAGCTCTTGCGCTTTCTGAGAGGGTAGCGAATCATTGGTCCATAATCCCCAGAGAGATTCGGATGAAGCAGCGTATTTGAGCTTGCCAGGGGCACGCCCAATCGTCTGAATTTCGACATGAAGATGGAAACGTTCGTCAGCTAGCTGGTGAATACCCAAAAGATACGGCATGGGAGCCATGGCACCATCGTATAGCGCATTATACCCGCTTATCACGCGCAATAAGATTTCGGCCAGATCGCGCAGTTCCTCATCTTGCATCAATCCAAGGTTCGCGACATGCCGTTTAGGGTAGAGGTGGGTTTCATAGGGGTAGCGCACGTAGGGCGGTAGGAATGCTTGCCACGTTCCGTTATAAGCGACTTCATAGACATCATCGGAAAATTCTGCAAGTACATTGCAAAATGGGCAACCACGTCCTGCCTCTTCATCCTGAACCACTGTTTCCATTTCGCGCTCAAGCGTCGGTGGGATGATGGAGACGCCAAACGCCTGACCATGCGGGTGATACTGTGTCTGGCCAATGGCTTCGCCACTGTTCTCGAAGATCATGACCGTCGCGTAGCGCGAGGCAATATCATTGTAGAGCTCTCGCCATATCTGGGTGACCGCGTACACTTCATCAACGCTCAACTGCGTGAATGAACGATCGTGATCGCGGCTATAGATCACCACAAAAGCTTCTCCTATGGGCGGCGAGAGCGCTGGAAAGTCATTCTGATGCAGCCAGACCTGCGTCTGGGGATCAACACGTCCTGCAGCGATATCCGCGCAGAAAGGACAAGATGTTGTGCCCTCGCGCCGGTTCATGCGATGTGGTGCATTCACGAGATACTGGCGCAGAATGGGATTCCAGATCAAGTCAGTTTTGGCTTGCATAGCTATCCTATGATACCTTTCCTCTCCGAGATGAACGCCAACAGTCTGAGCATCCTGGCAGTACAGTATACAACGTCCCTGGCGTGAGTAGACGCTGTGCGCTTATCAGGTGATTGCTGTCCAGGAATATACACCTGGCAAATCATTCTGCGAGATACTATACTGGTGTAAAAGTATCATAACCTTTTCCTCAATCAACTATGGAGGTTCTGTATGGCTACAAGCGAAGAAGTTGCTCACTATGCAGATGTCACACATGCAACAGTTTCGCAGGCACTCCACGAATCCGCACGTGTGAAGTCAGAAACGAGAGCGATTGTCCAGTTTATTGTCCACCAATCGACAGGCCCCGCGCCCAGGGAGGAGGAGTGACTTATGCCATACATCACTATCTTAGGTGCTGGAAGCACTGTATTCGCACGGCAACTCATGACCGATATCTTACAGATTGAAGGGCTGGATGAAGGATACTTCGCGCTTGTAGATACTGATCCTGAGCGATTGGAATTGGCGCACCAGCTTGCCGAGCGACTGGTAACCCAAAGCGGAAAGCGTTGGAGCGTGCGTGCCTCGACCGAGCGTCGCGACCTGCTGGCAGGGAGTGATTTTATCATCAACTCGATTGAAGTCGCCGGTCTCGCCAATGTACGTCACGATTTTGACATTCCCATGAAGTATGGCATCAATCAATGCATTGGCGACACTATCGGTCCGGGAGGGATCTTCAAAGCGCTGCGCACTGGTCCTGCCTGGCTTGACATCCTTCACGACGCTGAGCAACTGTGCCCGCAAGCATGGGTCCTGAACTATACCAATCCCATGTCGATACTTACCCTGGCTGCTATTCTCGGAAGCACAATGCGTACCGTGGGGCTATGCCACAGCGTGCAGGGAACCTCAAAGCAACTCGCAAGATACCTCAACGTCCCATATGAGGAGTTGGAATGGCGTTGTGCAGGTATCAATCACAATGCCTGGTTTACAGAGCTTAGCTACCAGGGTCAGGATATGTACCCTCGCCTGCTCGATTTAGCTCAGATACCCGAAATCTATGAGCGCGATCCCGTCCGCTTCGAGGTCATGCGTTATTTTGGAGCATTTGTCACCGAGAGTAGCGGTCACTTTTCGGAGTATGTTCCCTACTTCCGCAAACGACCTGAGTTGATCGAACAATACTGCCGTACAGGATATCTGGGTGAAACCGGCTTCTACGCGAATAACTGGCCCACCTGGCGTCAAGAGAATGATGCCTCTATTCGCGCTATGCTAGCGGATGCACAAGCTCTTCCTTTCAACCGGGGTCATGAATATGGCTCCTTCATTATCGAAGCAATGTTGATGCATCATCCAACAGTGATCTACGGCAACGTGCGCAACACAGGCTTGATCGACAACTTACCCGATGGTTGCGTGGAGGTGGCCTGCCTCGTTGATCAGAACGGCGTGCAACCTTGCCACTTTGGTTCCCTACCAGAACAACTCGCTGCCCTGAATCGCAGCCACATGGCAATACACTCGCTTATGTGCGAGTGCTTGCTCAGCAAGAATAAGGAGGCCGCGCGTTATGCACTGCTACTCGATCCATTAAGCGCTGCTGTCTGCTCACCTGCCGAGATTAGCGCGTTGTTCGACGAGATGTGGGAAGCCGAACGGGTGTATCTGCAATACTTTGACAGTGTCTCACGCCACTCCTAGCTTCTGCCTACTTGAACAAGGAGCGCTTACAGCTACTACACTTATCTTCCATCCAGCAGATGGTTTGCAACACAGAACACTGGTCTCAGACTGCTACGCCTCTTGGGATGCGGCAACCGGATCTCGTTCCCCAACGGTGAAGTTGAGAGGAGTAAGGAAAGAAGGGCCTCACGGTTCGCGACTGGCCAACCCATTGTCGCGGGCCCACATCGCGATCTGGAAGCGCGAGGGTAAGCCTAATTTCGAGAGCACGCTGCTCATATGGGTTTCCACCGTCCGTTTGCTCACCACCATCTGTTCGGCAATCTCGGCATTGGATTTGCCTTGCCCAATCAAGGCGGCCACCTCCCGCTCGCGCTCGGTCAGGCCGCCGTACTGCTCGGCGGTGGCTCTGCGCGGTGAGACGGGTTTTTCCTTCGGCAGCGTCTTCCGAGCGGTCAGCTCGAATTGCTCACGGAGATCAGGGTTCTCGATGCTCTCCGCCAAGGTGGCGATCCCCTGGCGTGCAGAGGCGAACGCCTGTTGCGCCTCCTCCAGGTGCCTCTGCTTCTGGTAGGCTCGCCCCAGTGCTCGCTCGATCTGCCAGAGCATGGGCAGGTACTGCTGCAGGATCGCTCCACGCCTGGCTTCCTCCAAGACTTGGATCGCCTCCTCTCCTCGACCAAGTGCGGAGAGTGCCTCGCCCTGACACTTCCAGAGCCGGGGAATGACGCGTTCTGCCGTCTCCCCTGCTCGTTGGGGAGCAAGTGAGAGCACCTGCTTGCAGCATTGCAGCGCGAGTTCAGGCTGGTGTTGCATTAGAGCCAGTTCTGCCCTGATCAACAGGAGAGCGCGCTCCGCCACCTGACTCGGGTT
>DATMNR010000055.1:0-6847 GCA_035568795.1 Ktedonobacteraceae bacterium | reverse complement strand
CGTTTGATGAGATATTCTTTGTAGGGGTCAAGATTGGACCGACCCGGCTGGTGAATCCGAGTTCGTTCGGGAGGCTGTTTCATGCGCAGATACGTGTAGACCCCCTGTCGGGAGAGGCCCACCTGTTGCGCAATGCTGGTCACGTCCACCTGTTTGGAGGCCAGCTCATGAATGGTGTGATAGCGTTCCACGCGCTCCTGATGGTACTGCTGGCTCTTCTCCCGCCTTTCTTTTGCTTTGGCCGGTATACCAGGGAAGGTCAGAAACGGCTTCCTCTGGACTGGAGGAGACGGCTTCCGGTGTCTGTGTCGCTGCTTTCAACTGGGGCTGTTTCCTCACGAAGAAACTCTGCATCGTCTCAGAAAGGTTCTTTAACACATGCCAGCGGTCAGCGAACTGTTTGGCGTTGGGCGCGCCCTGCTTGCCACCTCGCGCATAATCGCCTCCGCGATCCCTACTAATGATCTCAACCCCTGGGTGCTCAATCAGCCACTTCGCAAACGTTTCGGCCTCCCGATCAGGCAGAAGGTCTACGGGCACCCGCTTCTCCAGATCAATCAGGATCGTGCCAAAGGAAATCCGGCGCCGAAACGAGAAGTCATCCGCGCCCAGCACGCGAGGCGTTGGGTGAGAAGTGTCCTCGGCAGCATGCAGAAGACGCAGAAGCGTGTCGGGACTGGTGGATAGGCCCATGCCTGCTGCCAGGCGTTTTCCTGCTTCCCCGCGCGATCAGCAAAGCCCATCAGGGTGAACACATCCGTGAGTCGCGTGGTGCGCCGGGCATAGGGAGCAACCACGGTCGGGAGCCGTTCGGTGAAAATCTGCCTCGCGCATTCCGGGTTGGAGCAGAAGAAGCGACGGACATGCAGTTGGAGCCGGACCGCGCAGCCCATAGAGGCGCAGATCAGCCACCTGACGCGCATACCGCGAGTGAGAGCGCACCGAACGTTGATGGCAGAGAGGACAGTCTGCTTCTGGAGAAGTCGTCGTCACTACGGCAGTAATTGCCGACTCGGAGGCATCGAGAAGCTTCAAATGTCAGCAGGCGGGATCAGGGAGCAAGGTCGGCTTGGCCATCGCGTGGGGACTCCTTCCATCAATTCCTCTTCAGACATGAGTCAATGATACCAACACGCGATTTAGAGAGCAAGAGATGTCTCCAAATGGCTTATTTGCTAGCAAGCAAACAAACAAGCTTCATCAACTTCGCGGAAGACCCACCTTCCGTGGCGAGGTTTCCAATATAAATACTTTGGTTCTCCATATTGACATTGTGGAATATATGTTCTAAAATAGGGAGGAGAAGGTTTGGATGCACTTCAAGAGGGATGATGCATGTTTCGCGCACACAAGATTCGACTCCACCCAACGTCAGTGCAAGCCAACTACTTTGCCAGAGCCGCAGGAACAGCGAGATTCGTCTGGAACTGGGCACTTGCAGAGTGGGAGCGGCAATATGCCGCGGGAGAGAAACCGACCGCGCTGAAGTTAAAAAAGCAGTTCAACGAGATCAGGCGTACACAATTTCCCTGGACGTGGGACGTTACGAAAAACGCTTCTGATCAGCCCTTTCTTGACTTGGGCAAAGCCTTCACGGACTTTTTTGAAGGGCTCAAAACGGGGAAACGAAAAGGTCGCCCGAAATTCAAAAGCAAGAAGAGCAGCAAGCCGAGCTTTTACCTTGCTAATGATCAATTCGAGCTTGGAGATCTGAAGATCTGGATACCCAAACTCGGATGGGTGAATATGGCGGAAAACTTGCGTTTCAAAGGGAAAATCAAAGGTGCGCGCATCACCAAAACAGCTGATTGGTGGTTTGTGAGTCTCACTGTGGAACTTGCGGACGAGAAACCGCACAAGAGAACACCTGCGGTGGGCATAGACGTTGGCCTCCGCCGACTGGCCACCTTGAGTACATCGGAGGGATACGAAAACCAAGCCTTTCTCCGAACCGCACTCAGGAAGCTCCGTCAAGCCAACAAACGCTTGCATCGACGTGTGAAAGGGTCAAAGAACCGTGAGAAAGCGCGCCGCCAGGTCGCCCGACTGCACTACCGCATCACGTGTCTGCGTGATGATGTGTTGCACAAGTTGACGACCCGAATCGCCGACTGCTACGGGATCGTGGGCATTGAAGACCTCAACATGAAAGGCTTGCTGAAGAATCGCAAGCTTGCTCTCAGCTTCTCCGATGCTGCTTTGGGCAAACTCTTGAACCTGTTGACCAGCAAAGTTGAGCAGCGAGGTGGCTTGGTCATCAAAATCAACCGGTTCTTTCCCTCAACCAAATCCTGTCATTGTTGCGGCTGGAAATGGGAAGATATGGAGCTTTCGGAACGGATATTCAGCTGCCAGAATCGGAACTGCCCTTACGCTCTTTTCCCCCAAGACCGCGACCACAATGCGGCGCAGAACATCTTATCCGAAGCCCTACGCTTGATCGGGCTGATAGATCAAGCCGTCAACGGTATTGGCTCAGACGTGGACGAAAACTCGGCTGTGGACTTGACGTAAGGCCAAAAATGCTCCGGCATTGAGGCGGTTGGGATTGAAGCAGCAACAACGAATGCTGTGGTGAAGCTCTGCTTGCATCTGTTTTACTACAGTAATTGGAGCAGAAATGCTAGCACATCACTATGTTCTTCGATAACCTTCACCGTTGGTTTACCGAGGCCATGTCCGGCCTTCGTCTCAATACGCAGCAAGATGGGATTATTTCCGCTGTTTGCAGCTTGTAACGTTGCTGCAAATTTCTTGGCATGGGCAGGCACTACTCTATCATCAGTATCAGCGGCAAGGATCAGGGTCGCGGGGTAAATTACATCTTTTTTCACATTATGCAAGGGAGAATAAGCATAAAGAAATTTGAAGTGCTCTGCATTGGTTTCGGCGTTTCCGTAATCTGATACCCAGTATCGCCCAACAGTGAATTTATGGTAGCGTAACATGTCGATGACGGGAACATGGCAGAGTACAACGCCAAAGAGGTCGGGTCGTTGTAGCATACATGCTGCAACTAACAAGCCGCCATTACTTCCTCCCTGGATTGCAAGTCTGGAAGTGCTCGTATATTGATTGGCGATGAGCCATTCTGCGGCTGCAATGAAGTCGTCGAAGACATTTTGTTTCTGCTCGAGCGTTCCCGCACGGTGCCATTCCTCTCCATATTCGCCACCGCCACGTAAATTGGCCAAGGCATAGACACCACCATGTTCTAACCAGATAAGCGTTGGGATAGAGAAAGACGGAGTCAGGCTGATATCAAATCCTCCATATCCATAAAGCAATGTCGGGTTATTCCCATCAAGAACCAACCCTTTCTTGTGCGTTAGAAACATTGGGATGCGAGTGCCATCTTTAGAAGTATAAAAAACCTGTTTGGTTTCGTATCTTTCGACATCAAAGTCGATCTCAGTGCTACGTAACAGCGTGAGTACGTCATTCGTAAAATCATAGCGGTAGATAGATGGAGGGAACAGAAACGAGGTGAAGCCGATAAACATCTCTGTATGATCTGGTCTGCCCGAAATTCCAATGATTGATCCATGGGTTGGCAGGACTATGTCCTTTACAAAGCTGCCGTCGAGGTTGTAGATTTTCATCCGATGATGGGCATCGTGCATATAGGTCACCACAAACTGGTTGTTAACCAGAACAATGAAATGCATTACATCTTCTTGCTCAGGAATGAGTTCTTTCCAGTTTGCCCTATCAGGATGCCTGGAATCGATTGCAATCATACGTTTGCGAGGCGCATCCAGGTCGGTCTCAATATAGAAAATCGGGCCACTATTACCAATAAGGTTATAGCTTGCATCGGCCTCATCTAGTAAATGAACAAATGGTTCGCTGCTGTTTACTTCTCTATAATATAAGCGATTTTTTGGATCTGTCCCATGCCAGATATGCAGAAGAAGGTAAGCGCCATCGTAAGTGATATGAGGAGAGAAACTGAGTTCTTTGGCCTCTGGTCGTTCATAAATGAGTTGATCCTCCGTCTGGGGAGTACCAAGTGTATGCCAGTAGACCTGGCTAAAATTGTTTTCATCCTCTACAGGCACCGTTCCTGGTTCCGGTAAACGATTGTAATAGAATCCTTGATGATCATCTCGCCAGGCAACACTGCTGAATTTGCACCAGTGTATGACCTCAGGGTAATCGATGCCACTATCAATCTGGCGAATTTTAATCTTTTGCCAATCACTTCCACTGCTCGACACACCGTAAGCAAGCAGTTGCCCATTTTTGCTGATCACCTGGTTTGTGAGTGCTACAGTGCCATCTTCGCTAAGGTTATTGGGATCTATGACAATGACTGGGTCACTTTGCAATGTCTGTTGCATATACAGAACAGATTGATTTTGCAGGCCTGTATTTTTGGAGAAAAAATAACGCTCTCCTTTTTTTACTGGCACTGAATATCTTGGGAAATCCCAAAGGGAAGTCAATCGCTCCTGTATCTGTTGGCGAACCGGAATTGCCTGGATATAGTCTGATGTGAGTATATTTTGCGCTTCTACCCAGGCAAGTGTCTCTTCTGAGGAGGGGTTTTCGAGCCAGCGATATGGGTCGGCAACCTTCATGCCATGATAATCTTCGATGATGTCATCTAGTCGAGTAAATGGGATGTTCAATATCGGTCTCCTGATGAAATGTGATACTAAAGTGTATCATCTCACAGGGAGTCGTTCCATCATAGCTTTGAACCACTGTGTGCGTATTTCGGAGCCAGCGAAGATCAAGGTAATGCAAACGCCGATAAGCGTGCCTGCAATCCAGAGAGCAAGAATGAGTGTGGTACTATCCACATTCATCAAAGCATGTAGTATGTTTAAATAAGTCAGGGAAAGTCCATCGTGCCCATTTGCAATTGGTAACATTGAACGAATGGATGATTGTTGAAGAATGGTGCCTATTGTTGCGATGGTAGCCAGGGTTGCAGCCACTAGTATTTCCAAAAGCGAAGGAGGCCAGAGTGAAAAACGGGATGGCGATGTATTGCGTTGCGAAGCTGCTATAGCCACTCTACGCATGATTTTCTCATTCAAATCATCGGGTTCGGCGACAACTTTGAATGTTTCTAGATCTTTCACTACCGTCTCAAAAATTGAGAGTTCTTCCAGACAAGCATTACAGGAGGCGAGATGCGCTTCAAGTGTGCGAATCTGCTGAATAGTCAAACGATTATCAAGATAGAGTTGTAGTTGCTGAGATGCCTCTTTACAGCGCATTACTAACCTTTGTACTCCATGTCTGAATCGCGATGAAGTGACTGTAAACGTTCTTTCAGTAAATTACGTGCTCGAAATAAATGTGTTTTAATGGTGCCAATCGGCATGGTTAAGATTTCAGCCATTTCTTCATACGTCATGTCTTGTAAATGACGGAGAATCAACACTATACGGTATTTTGCTGGTAAATGTGAAAGATGTTCCTGAATGAGTATTTGATGCTCACGTGCATCTAATTCCGCATTTTCGCGTTGCTCATCATTGGCATTTTCAAGAGTTTTGTTTTCTTCCAATGCAACTTGTAATGCTCGGTCACGCTTACGCAACTCAAGTTGCTTTAGCGAACAATTATAGGCTATTCGATATAACCAGGTAGGAAAGCGCGCATCTCCGCGAAAAGAGGGTAGCCCCTGCCAGGCAGCCAAAAAAGTCTCTTGAGTAATCTCGGTTGCTTCCTCATACTGCTGAAGCATGCGATAAACGAGATTAAAAACAAGCCGTTGATAGCGTTGTACAAGTTGTGCAAAGGCTTCCTGATCTCCGTTTTTGCTAGCAGCAACAAGCAGTATGTCATCCTGTTCAACGGCAGAAGGGACCACATTTGTCAGGGGTATCCCGATAGTCTGTGATGATTGCAATGAGTGCTCGCGCATATATTCCTTTAGAGACTCTTACTATTGAAAATGTTTCAGTATATCCTTGTATTCAGATGAGAGTGAAGTGATGCTCCTGAATGATATTGGTGTGTTCTTCATAGAACTTGAAACATCTTGCCTGCTTCCTTAATCTTACCATATATACGTACGAATATGATAGGATGTTAGAATGACTACAGTAATATGGGTAGCTTTGATTGGCTGGCTGATTGTATTAGCCATTTTCTGCGGCTTTGTTGTGCTTTTGCGCTACATCGAACACCAGGAACGCATGGCATTGATTGCGCGTGGCATTGACCCCAACAAACTGCGCCGTCATCGACGTGGAGTAGGGGTGTTACGTGCTGGCCTGATCGTCGCTCTGGTAGGGTTGGCACTAACTATCGGCCTCTACCCGCTTGGTTTTATGTTCCCCTCATCTATTACTCAAGCACCATTACATTTTGGTCCCTGGCTATTGCCTGGCTTAATTCCTTTAGGAGTGGGTGGTGCATTAGTAATCAGCTACTATTTGGGTCAGGATAATCAGCCGCCCCACGTTGATCTATTAGATGAACCACAAGTGAAAGATTAGAAATTACAAATTTCCTAATTTCGTAAAAAACTACTTGACAGGGCGCAAATGCAGTGGTATTATCTCACTTGCGCTCATCCAGGAATTGGTGTAGCGCACCAGATGCGGAAGCATAGAATGTACCTGAACAACTGAAGAGTGGTAAGGAACAATTACAAGATAACATAATTTTTAACCTGTCAATTGGTGACAATTCGCTTACATTGCATTTGAATCTCCGTTGAGGGATTCGGATATAAAATTATGGATGGCGAGTTTGATCCTGGCTCAGGATAAACGCTGGCGGCGTGCCTAACACATGCAAGTCGAACGTTCTCTTGTTTTTCGGAACGAGAGGGAGTGGCGGACGGGTGAGTAACACATGGGTGACCTGCCCTGAAGTGAGG
>DATMNR010000054.1:0-5881 GCA_035568795.1 Ktedonobacteraceae bacterium | reverse complement strand
GATCTATACGGATAGCTTCAAGGATGACATGAACATGCTTCTAACCAGGATGGAGCGCGTAAGTCCAAATGTTTATATGTACACTCCTCAGGTCAAGGATTGAAAAACAATTGACATCTAGCCCTTCAATGTTGGGATTTAAACTTTATGTGAGAGCGGCACCCGTGGCAGCGCCAGGCGGGCGGCAACGTCAAGTTTGTATCCAGGGAAGATAGATGAGTTGTTAAAAGTCTGTCCAGATACCGCCTTTTTGCGAACTCTCAACGACTTTCGCTATAAATTGCATGCCACGCAACCCATCATACACGGTTGGATACCCTCCTATCGCTGATTCGCCTGATTCAACACGCCGTATATCTGCAACTGCGAGTCGGTAGACGTTGGCGAAGGCTTCCAGAAAGCCTTCCGGATGACCTGCGGGCAGGCGAGTAGCTGCTTTGGCCTCATCGCTCATATAAGGCATACCTGTTCGAAGTACCTGGAGAGCCTTGCCAGGCTGTTTGAATAACAATGTGTTCGGTTCCATCTGGTGCCATTCTAAGCCCGCTTTGCTGCCATATATGCGGATACTCATGGCATTTTCTTCGCCAGCCGCGATTTGTGAACACGTAAGGATGCCCTTGGCTCCATTTTCCAGGCGTAGCAGCATATTTGCATCGTCATCGAGTTGTCTGCCCTCAATAAAGGAGGTCAAGTCTGCGCAGACAGCCCCTATTTTTAAACCGGTTATGTATTCCATCAGATTTTCACCGTGGGTGCCGATGTCACCGATAGAACCTGCCATGCCCGATTTGCTTGGATCAGTACGCCACAGCGCCTGTTTATTCCCACTCCGCTCAACTGGGTCCATCAGCCAATCCTGGAGATACTCCACCAATACTTTACGAATGGTACCAATTGCTCCAGTGCGCACAAGATGGCGTGCCTCACGTACCGCGGGATAGCCGGTGTAGTTGTGAGTCAACGCGAAAACGAGCTTGTTCTGTTCAACCAACGCTACCAACGCTCGTGCCTCAGCCAGGTTAAACGTCATCGGCTTATCGCACACGACATGAATGCCATGCTCTAGAAATGTGCGTGAGACGCGGTAGTGCAGGTGATTAGGCACTGTCACCATCACAAAGTCGATGCCATCCGGCAAACTGGCCTCTACCTCAGCCATCTCCTCAAAACTCTTGTAGGAGCGTTTCAAATACCAGGCTTGCGCCGATTCTTCTGCTCGTTGCGGATCTGCAGACATTGCGCCTGCAACAACCTCGGCCTGCCCATCCAGTTCGACGGCCATGCGATGCACTGCACCAATGAACGAACCCTGACCGCCACCAACGATACCTGCACGGAGTTTTCTCTTGAGAATATCCTGTTTCATTTCTGTAACCCCAATATCTTATAATTTGTCTCGATATCTTGTACTCCACCTGCGAAATCATCGAAAGCCCTGGTTGGAACATCGATAAACATACTTCGAATGTACTCAGCCCCCTCACGCGCGCCCTGGACAGAATCCTTAATGCAACATTCCCATTCGAGCACTGCCCAGCCCGTGTAGCCATTTTGCGTCAATTTCGAGAAAATGCGTTTGAAGTCAACCTGTCCATCGCCTGTGCTGCGGAAACGCCCCGGACGGTCTTTCCAATCCTGATAGCCACCGTAAACGCCTGAACGTGGCGATGGATGATATTCTGCATCCTTGACGTGGAAAGCCTTGATATGGTCTTTATAGCAATCTAGATAGCCGATGTAGTCCAGGCATTGTAGGACAAAGTGGGACGGGTCGTACAAGATATGAACGCGCGGGTGATTGCCTGTTGCTGACAGGAAACGCTCAAAAGTCACACCGTCATGCAAATCCTCACCTGGATGAATTTCATAAGCCAGGTCGATATCGTATTCTTCCGCCTTATCAAGCAAGGGCAGCCAGCGTTTCGCCAGTTCTTGAAAACCCAGTTCTACCAGACCAGCTGGACGTTGCGGCCAGGGGTACATTGTGTGCCACAGAAATGCACCTGAGAAGGTAGGCATGACGCGCAATCCCAGGTTGTGCGAAGCTTGCATGGCTTTGATCATTTGAGCTATCGCCCATTCAGTACGTTCCTGTGGATATCCATGCAACTCTTTCGGCGCAAAAGCGTCGAATTGAGCATCGTAGGCAGGGTGTACAGCAACCAATTGTCCTAGAAGATGTGTCGCCAGTTCTGTGATTGCCAACCCGTTGCATTTTCCCCTAAGCTCATCACAGTACTGTTTTGACTCCGCCGCTTTATCGAGATCTATCAAGCGTTTATCCACGGCGGGAATCTGGACGCCGGTGAAGCCCAGATCTTTGGCCCACTGCGTTATGTTTTCCAGTGTGTCATAAGGGGGGACATCCTGCACGAATTGTGCCAGAAACAGTGCCGGTCCTTTGATTTGAGACACGCATACCTGCCTTTCTAGCGCATAGCGCTAACACTCATGAATCCACGGCAGAAGGTCGTAGCATGTTGCATAATTATATCCTAAAGTTAAAACAAAATCTTATTCGGTCTGATCCTCTTTCCACGTATGCACACCCGGATTCAACGGAGCGGGACGAGCGCATGTGCTGGTAAGAGTAATATGTCTTCCCTCTGTAGCGGACTGCATGAATGATTCTATGATATCGAGGACATGGTAGGCCATGTCTCCATGAGCACGATGTACACGACCGGAACGCATTGCATGCGCCATATCAGCGATACCAATCCCACGTGAATTGCCGGTGTAGCCATGTGTGAGAGGTACTTCGTGCCATCTCTCGTCGTTTGCCCGGCGAATGTAGACCGGGCCATCAAAGCGATTGGGGTCGGGAGTACTTAAGGTGCCTTCTGTTCCATAGATTTCGATAAAGGGTAAGCGTTGATGCCAGACATCGAAACTTGTGAGAATTGTGCCTACTGCACCGCTCGCGAATTCCATAATTCCAGCGATGTGTGTTGGTGTATTCACCGGAATCTTCATCCCAAATTTCGGCTCGCTGGTCACGGTGCGTTCAAGAAAGGTGGTCTGAACCGATGCTGTTACACGTAAGATAGGCCCCATCATTGCGATGAGTGCTGTGAGATAATAAGGGCCTATATCAAACATGGGACCAGCACCAGGCTGATAAAAAAAATATGGGTCCGGATGCCATCCTTCCATCCCGTGGTTCAACCTGAATGCTGTTGCGGCAACAGGCGTTCCGATTTGTCCATCATTGATCAACTTGATGCAGGTTTGAAAACCTCCACCAAGAAATGTATCAGGAGCGCCGCCAATTCGTACCTGTTTAGCTTCCGCTGCATCTAGAATGGCCTTGCCATCTGTCCGCCTGGTCGCTAACGGCTTTTCACTGTAGACAACTTTGCCTGCCGCAATAGCCTGTAAAGTGACTTCGGCATGTGCATTGGGTACGGTGAGGTTGACGACAATCTCGATGTCTGGATCAGCCAGTAATTCCTCCACTGTACACGCTTTAGGAATGCCGTACTGATCTGCCTGGCTGATCGCTCGTTTCATATCGATATCAGCACAAGCGACAACCTGCAAAATCTCAAAGAGTCGAGGTGCTTGAAGATAGATGGAGCTGATGTTGCCACAGCCGATAATGCCGATGGAGGTTTTCTTGTTCATAAGCGTGCTAAAAGCTTCCTACTACGTGTGTCACACATTCAATCAAACGTGCTACTATGATATACATATTATGGCACAACGAGCGATTCGACCGGTGCATGTGGTATAGTGCGTGCTAAAGGAAGACCTTTTAGGCGCTTGAAATAGAGAGAACATCATGAACGATCTACAGGTAGCTCTAGAATTGTATACTGTACGAGATGAGACCAGGCGTGATTTTGCTGGAACGCTGCAACGCGTGGCACGCATCGGCTATGCCGGTGTGGAGTTCGCAGGTTATGGGAATCTGAATTCGAAAGAAATGTCGGCATTGCTCGCTGAGACAAGGCTCAAAGCAGTTAGTACTCATCTTGGATTAGATAGGTTAGAAGGTCCCCAACTGGGTGCATCGATTCGCTACTGCAAGGACATCGGTTGCTCGTTCATTGTGCTGCCTTCTTTACCAGAAGAGTATCGCACCCAGGAGGGAATAAGAGTTCTAGCTTCGCGCCTGGATGCTATAGGGCGACAATGCCAGGAACATGGCATTACTTTTGCCTATCATAACCATGATTTTGAATTCACGAGAGTTGGAGCGATCTATCTCCTTGATTACTTGCTTCAGACTACTGATCCCTCTCTCGTAAAGATCGAGCTAGATGTCTATTGGGCTGCTTACGCTGGTCTCGATCCTGTTTCGTATCTTCAAGTACTAGCAGACCGTGTCGTCCTGGTTCACCTCAAAGATATGGCTGCTGATCGCTCGATGACTGAAGTTGGCAAGGGCATTCTGAACATGCAGCAAATATGTGCTTTTGCGCAAGACCGTGGCTTATGGGGAATTGTAGAGCACGATTATCCTCAAATTCCTTCACTTGAGAGCGCGAGGATATCTTTTGAATACTTTAAGAGGATTGTGTGATACAGGAAGCGAAAGAAACGAAGTCTACTCCAACGCTGCTGGTGATAGGAGCAGGGCCAAAGGCTATCGCAATCGCGGCGAAGCGGCATATGCTGGCAAAGCTGGGCTATCCCGCGCCAAAGGTACGTATAATTGAACGGCAAGGCATTGCGACGCATTGGACAGGCAACGCCGGATACACCGACGGCCAACAGTTTCTGGGAACTCGCCCAGAAAAGGACATCGGTTTCCCCTACCTCTCCGCCTGCTGGGGAGGTAAAGAACTGAGTCACGCGGTAGCAAAAGAGATGGTTCACCTCTCCTGGCAAAGTTTCCTCATCGATCAGTGGCGCTATACCTCCTGGGTTGATCGCGGACGCACTCGTCCTACACATCGCGAGTGGTCGCAGTATATTCGATGGGTGGCAGAACAGGTGGATGTAGATCTGTGTGTAGGCGAGGTGACAAGCATTGCAGCAACCTCGAATCATCAGAAGCCGTGGCAACTGACCTGCCGCTCTGAGCAAGAGGGAACACCATTTGTCGTCACCGGCGATGGACTGGTCATGACAGGCCCTGGCACGCCGCTCACGGTTCCGGGCCAGCCGAAAACCCATCCGCGCATCATGGATGGAGCCTCGTTCTGGCTGCGCACCAGTGAGTTTGCGCAGCTCAGGTCAGAAGTGAAACAGCCGTTGAATATTGGTGTGATTGGCACAGGTGAAACAGCCGCTGCCATCGCCGTCGCGCTGGTGGACACGCTGAGGGATGCAGCCTTTATCGAGGTCATCAGCCCCTATGGTGTAATCTATTCACGCGATGAGGGTTTTGAGGAGAACCGGCTATTTTCAGACCCAGATGGCAGGCTCGCCAACCTGCTCGGCGATCACCAGCACGCAGCGAACTGGCTGCAACTGAGCGAGCGAGACCGGCGCGAATTCGTGAGGCGTACCGACCGCGGTGTCTTCTCACTCAAGGCGATGGAGGTACTCAGCAACGCCGAGAATGTGCGCTCCGTGCTTGGCACCGTACAGCGCATCAATGCTCATGACACAGGCGTACACGTCGAAAGCGAATACGACGGCGAGATGCATGAAGACGAGTACGATTATGTGGTTGTTGCTCGCGGCTTCGATGCCCTCTGGTTCAGACATCTGCTGGATGCAGACGCCCACTCCCGCATGGCTGACGTGACGCACTCCTTTGAGGGACACGCCATTGCAGAAAACCTTTCGCTTAACGGTTTCGCGCCCAAACTCCATCTTCCCATGCTGGCAGCTTATTAAGCGTACGTTGCTGCAAGGATGACCAAAAGTGTTTTCCGCGCAATCTAGATGCCAACTATCGTAAATTCAGAGAGCCTGTACAAGT
>DATMNR010000053.1:0-4446 GCA_035568795.1 Ktedonobacteraceae bacterium | reverse complement strand
AATCTAGTTCACGGCGCGGTTTCGCAGTATCTACCAGATCCTCCATGCCAGATACCACATACAGGAAGGCATCCATCATAGCATCCTCATTGTCGTAATCATGATTGGTAAGTTGCTGTGCTTGCCAAAAATACGTCTCTTTGCCATCGTATTGCTGGTACAGCCCCGATACTACTACCATGAGACGCAGATAGGTAAGGCGATAGCTCTTTTCAAAAAACGCCATCGCTTGCTGCTCTGTAACTTCGCCGCGCAGGATGCTTGCAATGCTTGCAGCGCATAGCATAGCACTATGTGAGGCCAGGTGTACGCCAGTTGAAAGGAGCGGGTCTATGAAACAAGCTGCATCACCTACCAGGAAGTAGCCTGGTCCGGTTAAGCTGCTGCAAATATACGAATAATCTTGCTCAGTTTTCAGTTTTGAGACAAGCTTGCCTGGCTTGACGAGGTCCGCTATCAATGGACACTCGTGGATGGCATTCAGATAGATCTGCTCTAGAGTATTGAGTTCCTGCCTTTTCTCATTGAAAATCGACTTATGAAGCACTAAACCCACGCTCATGGTTCCGTCATGCAATGGAATACCCCACAACCAACCATCAGGAACTGCTCCATTGGCGATAGCGCCGTCGGGTGCGAAAGACATCCTGGCTGCCCCCTCCCAATATCCCCAAAGAGCAACATTTTGGAAAGCGTTGTGGTACCGTCGATTCTTCAGATAGCGCATCGCCATAAGTCCAGCTCGCCCCGAAGCATCAACCATGTAATCGAAGGAGATCGTCCCGGTATCGCTACCCCCAACCACCTGCGCCCAGGTAGCGCTCCGTGGCCTATCTCCATCAAAGGAGAGGCTGCGGATCTCTGTCCCTTCAAAGACCTTCACCCCCTGGCTCTTTGCATGCTCTAAAAGCAAGTGGTCGAATTCGGAGCGGATCACCTGGAAGCTGTATGGATGGCGCAGACTCGAGAAATCCAACACCCACGAATCCTTTCCCCACGAAAAGTAACCACCGTCCTTCCGCTGAAAGCCATGGGCTTCGATCTTCTCTCGCGCCCCAATTAATTCAAGGATTTCCAGGCATGAGGGCAGAAGCGATTCTCCAATATGATAGCGTGGGAAAACTTCGCGCTCCACCAGTGTCACTTCAAAACCCTCACGAACTAATAAGGTGGCCGCAATAGATCCTGCAGGGCCTCCACCAACTACAAGGATCTGTGTAGACCTCTTCATGTTGTCTCCTTTAGAGGTTACGCGATATATCGTTGGTTCGTTGACAATAGAACGACCAGAGTTTTCTTTTTTGGGAGTGAATATTTGACGATTCTACGACGACTACAGAGGATTCAAGCATAACATTGTCAACTAAAACAACTGAACTTTACTACTAACCCAAGTATAGGAAATATGTGTCCAGGTGTCAAGTAACACGAGATATTGGGATATTGCTACGCTAAGGTCATGCGTGTATAATAGCCACAAGATAGTGGGTGTAACAAATACATGCTGTACTAATGTCAAGTAATTGTTACACTTGGAGTCATCTTGCCGGGAACTCTAACGATTGTTGACAATCACGGTGTTCAGAATAATTAGGAGGGTACAGATGAGCAATATGAATCAGACTCCAGGCCAGGGTTCCATACGATTTCTGACAGGACCGCTCGCGGGAAGAACCTTCGAACTCAGCAAGCCCATTATCACGATTGGACGTGACAATAGTAACGACATCTTTGTTACTGATCCGAAAGTCTCAAGATTTCATGCTCGACTGCTCTGGATTAATGGCTCGTGGATTATCGAAAAGGTTTCTCAAACAAGTAATGTCTCCGTTAACCAACAACGTGTACAACAGTCAATTATTTTCGATAACAATGTTGTTAGCTTAGGGGATGATAGCTCCTTCCTCTTTCTCCTTCCGAGTATTCAAGTCAATGCACAACTTAAAGAAAGACAATTTCTGAAGCCTCAGTCACCTTCTGAGAGATCTGGTGGATCTGCTCCATTAGGCTCCGCAACAAACCCGATTCAACCACCAATTCATCCCGGACTTGTCCAGCACCCGATAACGGATCAACCATTACCCCGCCTGGCTAGCTCTCCCGCGCAATCTCAGCCAGACAAAACAAGCAATGCTCGTCCTCCCATACAAGAGCAACCATCATCCCCATTACCTGGCTCAGGAGGACTGTCTCAACGACCGGATGAGACAGCGATTGCATCCGTCTCCGCACTAGGCATACCATCAATCGAAGTCAGCAGCAACACCTCCGGCGAAAAAAAGGTGGTCCTGCTTGATAAGCCTGTATTAAACGTGGGGCGGGATGCCTCAAATGATATCGTCATCCAGGATCGTATTATCTCAGGCCTCCACTTACAGATTGTGCGTCAAGGAAATCAATTTATCCTCATCCATCCTCACCCATCTCGTCAAAGGACCGTCAATGGGCTTCTCTACCAGGGTCGAAAAATTCGAGGAGATGAATCGTTTCATAAACCCTTGACACGTGGAGACCTCTTCCGTATCGGCGATGAAAACGGCACGCTTATTACCCTCACCTATAATGATGGAAGTGGCACAGAGCAGGAAACTATGCCTTCTGTGCGTCCATTCAAATTGAGCGATACTGAGATTACTATTGGACGGAATCCAGATAACAAGTTGGTGCTGGCCCATCCCCAGGTCTCTGCCCATCATGCGCGTTTGGTACAAGAGGGAGGAGCTTATCGCATATTCGATTTGAACAGCACCAATCACGTCTATGTCAATTCTGAACTCACTTCAAATCATCTGCTCAAGTTAGGTGATGAGATCCGCATTGGGCCTTTCAAATTTGTGTACGAAAGCACTCACCTGACGCAGTATGACGAGAGTAACTACATACGCATCAATGCAAGCGATCTAAAGAAGTTCGGTAACAACAATGTTATACTGCTCAACAATATTTCCCTCTCCATTCCCCCACGTAAACTCGTTGCCTTAGTAGGTGGCTCAGGAGCAGGCAAATCAACGTTGATGAACGCTCTTAACGGCTTAAGACCCCCACAAGAGGGCTCAGTTTTCTACAATGGGAAGGACTTCTATCGTAATCTGGCTGCCTTCAGCGACCAACTCGGCTATGTACCTCAGGACGATATTGTTCATCGCGACTTAACCGTCGAGCGCGCGCTTTACTATGCAGCCAAATTACGCCTGCCCAGCGACTTCACTCGCAAGCAGATCAATCAGCGTATCAATGAAGTCCTGGAAGATGTTGAAATGACTGGCAGGCGCCATTTGTTGGTCAAAAAACTATCAGGTGGACAGCGCAAGCGTGTCTCAATTGCATTGGAATTGCTGGCGAATCCCAGTGTTTTCTTCCTGGACGAACCAACTTCTGGTCTTGACCCCGGCCTGGATCGCAAGATGATGTTCCTTCTGCGCAAACTTGCGGACCAGGGACATACGATTATTGTGGTTACCCATGCCACCAACAATATCAATACGTGCGATTATATCTGTTTCCTTACGCAAGGTGGCCGTTTAGCCTATTTCGGGCCGCCTGATGAAGCAAAGAGATACTTCGATAAAACCGACTTTGCCGAAATTTACACGAGCCTTGAGTCATCAGAGGAAAATCCAAACATCCCTGAAGAGGCAGAGGCGCGCTTTAAGCTCTCCGAGGCATACCAGGAGTTTATCGCTAAGCCACTCAAAGCCGAACCTGCTACCACAGATGCTCGTCAGCAACAGCTAAAAGAGAGCAAACGACTTAAAAAACGTGGCAATCCATTGACCCAGTTTATCTTGCTCTTTCAGCGCCAGTTAGAGTTACTTAAAAACGATAGGAGTACCCTCCTGATCTTACTTGCTCAGGCTCCTCTCATCGCGCTCTTTCTGATGCTCCTGGTTCGTGTTGAGATTGGAACTGGCATCTTCGACCCAAACAAGATGATCCAATGCCAGTCGCAAGTTCTCACGTCCTCGGGTCCCATCGGCCTTACTTCGGGTCAAACTACGCTAGTGAACTGTGACCGCATCATTAATTTTCTCAAAACTAATCCTCAAGGGATAACGTATGCTCAGCAAAGAGGCAATGTGAACCAGGCGCTACAGGATTTTATCCCCGATGGGCAAGGCTTAAATGCGCAAAGAGCACTTTTCCTGCTGTCCTTTATTGCCATACTATTTGGAATTCTTAATTCATCGCGTGAGATCGTCAAGGAGACAGCTATCTACCAGCGTGAGCGTACAGTGAATCTAGGCATAGTGCCATATTTGTTATCCAAAATTGTTGTACTGGGCATGCTCGCTCTGTTCCAAAGTGCAGTACTGATTCTCATAGTGGATCTATTTGAACCCTTACATCAGGGGATCTTCTTGCCAGTCCTTTTAGAGGCATATATCACATTAGCCCTTGCCTCCTTAACTGGAATGATGATAGGCCTGACAATGTCGGCCATTTCTC
>DATMNR010000052.1:0-3932 GCA_035568795.1 Ktedonobacteraceae bacterium | reverse complement strand
TTATGGATCTCTTCGAGACCCTGGGTGGCAGTCGTTTCAATGTCAACTACGTGCGCATCGGTGGCGTCTTGCACGATTTTCCCAGTGGCTGGCTCAGGTCTTGCGAAACCTACCTGGATCAGCTGGAGAAGAACATGGGCGAATTGGAGCGGCTCGTCAACGGCAACGACATTTTCCTGGCGCGCACGCAGGGCGTGGGCTATCTCGATCCGCAGCAGGCAATCGCCTTTGGCCTCACCGGACCCATGGCAAGGGCCAGTGGCATCAACTGGGACCTGCGCGTCAACCACCCCTCCATGGCCTATCGCGAAGTGTCGGTGAACGTCCAGACCCGGCAGGAAGGCGATTGCTACGCACGCAACTCCGTGCGCATGCAAGAGATTCAGGAGAGTATTCGTCTCTGCCGCGTGGCGATCGAGCACTTGCCAGCAGGCCCCATCAGCACGCGCACTCCAGTGGCCTTGCGTCCACCGCGCGGTGAGACGTACTTTGCTATCGAGAGTAGCAAGGGCGAACTGGGCGTCCACCTCATCAGCGATGGCAGCGAGTATCCCTGGCGTGCAAAGCTGCGTGGGCCATCCTTTGTGAACCTGCAAATCCTGCCTGAGTTGGTGCGCGGGTACAAGATGAGCGATGTCATTGCGGTGCTGGGCAGCCTGGATTTCGTGGTGGGAGAAGTGGACCGCTAAATCGGCAAAAGCATGATTATGAGCAAAACAGTAGGGTTCTACCAATCGAACTTATCAATCAGGAACGTCCTGCTGTAGTGAAGGAGGATCGGACTTCCATGTGGGCAAACGGCTGGCGCGGAGGCACTGGCCAGGGATGTGATTAAAGAACGCTGCTCATCTATGCCAAGTTCGCGGCCACGGCGGAGGGCTGAACGGCAGGCCAGGCCAATCAAGAGGCGATCTTGCCAATCATCGCTATCTTCTGCTGCTATATGCGCAAGTTCGGATAAATGTCCCGCGAGTTGCTCCTGTCCGACACTGTTTGGTACCGAACGTATGAGAAAACTGCGTCCTCCAAAGCGTTCACATTCCAAACCTAAAGTGCGTAGAATAGGCAGGCGTTGCTCGAATAGATCTGTTTCGTGTCGTTTCAACTCTACAATTACAGGCTCTAGCAACAGGTGAGCGTCAGTCCACTGCTCCTCGTTCTCAATAAACTGTGTACTCGACCCCATATAGACCCGGCGCAAGTGTTCATAAATCACTCGTTCATGCGCTCGATGCTGATCGATCAAGTAAAGACTTCCATCAGGAGCTTCAGCCAGGATAACGGCCTGCTGTAATTGTGCGAGAGGTCGTAGAGTTGCCAGGATTTCAGCGGCCCCCGGACCAGCTTTCTCGACAGGGTATTCATGCCCCGATTCTGACAGCCGTAGACCTCTACGACGAGGCGAGGGAAGTCCTCGTTGATAAACAAGTTCAGGGCCAGGCAATTGCATTGCTTCAGGTAAAGCAGGGCTGCGTTCCAGTACTGCGCGTATCGTTTGAGTCACCGCTGTCGCTACTTCAGCTTCCCGCATCAATTTCACCTCGGTTTTGGCAGGATGCACATTGGCATCCAATTCATCAGCAGGTAGATCGATACTTAGCACAAGCAAAGGATGTTTCCCCTTTGGCAGCAGTCCACGATAGCCAGACTCAATCGCCTCCTGCATTGGACGTGACTGCACCCAACGACCGTTGATAAAGAGCGTTATATGTTGTCGGCTGCCCTGAGCCAAAGCACGGTTACCAACATAGCCGTGTAGCTTAAACACATGTTTATTTTCCTCTTCAGGAGATTGAAAAGAAATTGGGTTCAGCATCTCTGCCAGTGGCAGATGATACAGTTCTGCAAGCGTTGAAGCAAGATTCCCACTGCCACTCGTTTGCAAGAGTGATCTCTCTTCAATTTCAAGGTGGAAACGCACATCAGGATAGCCAACCGCAAAACGTCGCAACAATTGCGTAATATGTCCAGCCTCGGTACGAGGATCACGCATAAATTTGAGCCGAGCAGGAACGTTATAAAACAAATCACGTACTGTTACGGTAGTGCCATGTACGCGTGCTCTGCGTCCCCGTTTCATTACCTCGCCGCCACGTAAGGTAAGGAAGGTCGCTGGATGTTCTTCGCCTAATGACTCAGTTTCAATGGCTCGACTTAGAAGCATCAACTCCGAAACTGCTGCAATGCTAGCCAGAGCTTCTCCACGAAATCCCAATGTGGATAAACGATTGAGATCATCAACACCCGCAATTTTGCTTGTGCTATGCCGTGCAATAGCTCGTTCTAACTGTTCTTCGATGATACCATAGCCATCATCAGTGACTCGAATGAGTCGCAATCCACCACCGCGTATTTCAATGTGTATTTCACGGGCATCCGCATCAAGCGCATTCTCAACCAGCTCTTTCACAACCGAGACAGGACGCTCGATAACTTCACCTGCCGCTATGCGTTCTGCTACTTCTGGTGAAAGGGGAAGGATTGGGGTACGAAATGTTTGTGGTTGCGCTGTGGGCATCTATGATTTTCGTTTCTTTTGCATGATAAACAACAGATTCAGTGCATCAAGCGGTGTTATGGCGCTTATATCAATCACATCCAGGTCTGCTAGAGTGCCTACGGCCTGTTCCAGATTTTGCGCAGCAAAACGAGCTTCTTCGGTTTGCCACTCATACTCTCTCTTAAGCCCTATCGATTCCATATCCGCACGATAATGGCCATTACCATCCGCTACCATCATCTCACTATGCCCATTGCCTGGTACAGAGTTTCCGTTTAGCCCAATCAATGTTGACATAGATATACTATCTTTTGTGGATTCCAGGCGCTTAAGGACTTCTTCAGCGCGTCGCACGATACTCAGAGGCATGCCTGCCAATTTCGCTACATGAACACCATAGCTTCTTCCAATACTACCTGGGGTAACTCGATGCAGGAAGACTATCTCACCTTGATCGTCATCGCTAATTGCCATCGTATATACACGCAAATGCGGAAGTTCTTCTGCCATCAATGCCAGTTCATGATAATGAGTGGCAAAGAGTGTACGAGCGCCTGTCACATTATGCAGGTGCTCCACGACAGCTCGCGCAATCGCCAGACCATCGTAAGTGCTGGTGCCTCTGCCGATTTCATCCAGGATGATCAAGCTATGCCGTGTGGCATGGTGCAGGATTGCCGCGGTCTCTTCCATCTCGACCATAAATGTGCTTTTGCCCGAGGCAATGTCATCCTCTGCACCTACGCGAGTAAAGATGCGATCAACCAGTCCAATATTCGCCTTACGCGCTGGTACAAAGCTGCCTATCTGTGCTAAAAGCGTGATCAACGCAACCTGGCGCAAGTAGGTTGACTTTCCCGCCATATTCGGACCAGTCAACAAGAAAATCCGCGCCCCATCCTCTGCGTCGGATTCGAGCCGTGTATCATTCGGAATAAAGACATCACCGTCTAAGGTAAATTCGACAACGGGATGACGACCGACAATTATTTCTATACTGCTTTCGTGCTGCAACTGAGGACGAACGTAACCTTGATGTGCAGCGACTTCCGCAAAGCTCAAGAGTACATCGATCTGAGCAATTGCCGAAGCCGTTGACATTAACTGGGTATAATAGACACTCAGTTGGCGCAACACATCGACATAAATACTACGCTCCATCTCATCGATACGCTCTTCAGCGCTCAGAATGCGCGCCTCGTGCTCCTTAAGCTCGGGTGTAATAAATCGTTCTGCGTTAGTGAGCGTTTGCCTGCGAATATAATTCGCAGGGATCTGATCAAGCTTGCCATTGCTTACTTCGATATAATACCCAAAGACCTTGTTAAAGCCTACCCTGAGCCTGGCTATTCCCGTACGTTCACGCTCGCTGGCCTCTAATGAGACCATCCAACGTCGCGAGTCACGAATGGAGGCAATCAGCTCGTCAAGC
>DATMNR010000051.1:0-15842 GCA_035568795.1 Ktedonobacteraceae bacterium | reverse complement strand
ATGGGGGTCATAGACGATGTTGGTGCCAGTAATGGGGTACGAACCAAGTTGGCTGAGATCGAAGCCCCAATTTATGCCGCCAAACAGCACTAAATTGTTAGCGCCAACGTTTCGAACGGTATTTACGAGCGTTTGCAAGCCAAAACCCGCATACGAGGGAGTACAATTACATGAACCCTGAATGGAGTCATCGTTCGTAATTTGACAGCCGCTTTGCCAGCATGCCCATATATTCTTATTTGGGACTGAGTATGTCTTAGGATGTGGCTCATTGAATAATTCGAAAATGACATTGGAATAGCCAGAGAATATCTTGGAAACCTGGGTCCAGAATAAGACGCTATCATTGTCGGGCATTTCAAAAGCAGCTCCCTTGCCGCCGTATTGCCCACCAGCGTCAGACCAATGAAGTGAAAGAATGACGTTTAGCTTTAAGGAGGTTAGCGCATCTACCGTTGATTTGACAAGTCCCTGGTACTGAGCTGAGCTACAATTCTGCGAACTATAACCGTAAAGCCAAAAGCTTTCAGAAAGCGGTAAGCGCACTGTATTGCCATACCAATAGGTGCCGCCAGCAACACCGTTGCTAATGGGCGGTCCCATTAGTGCAAGGTGAGGAGTGTCAAGTGGCTGAGGTCCTGTACAGATGAACTCAAAACCATCACGTCCAACTCCATGGAAGATGTAAGGTTTGCCATTTGCTCCTAAGATAGAGTTGCCCTGGACTTTGTAAGGACCATTTGCATACTGGTTGAATGGTAGAGAAGATGTTGCATGGGCGTTAGTGGTTTTCCCATGGGTTAACAAAGAATTGAATGGACCAACCGAGAAAACCCCTAGTGAGACAAAAGCAAGCAGCAATAAACCTACAAGTCTAACTTTCATTGAACGTGACATCTACAAATTCCTTCGTACAATCTGCAAGAACTATTTAAAAAGAATGCTTCGATTTTCATTGTAATGAAAGCGTCAGAAGAGTCAATATTTCATGCTGTGTCACCATGTTCCACATTTACTATAGTTCATTGGGGCGCATCAGGTCAGCTTCATCCAGCAACGATTGCTATGAAAGAGAAAAGAATTAAAAGTGTGGTTACCTGGCAAGCGGCCAAGAGGCCGCTAAGCCCCTTTTATACGGCTTTCAGGAAGGTCTCAGCCAGGAAACAGTTTTATGTAAGCGAGTCACAAAATGGAAAGAAAATATTTGAGGGATCAAGTTCGAACTGGAAGCCGAAAAGTACTATGAAGGTATGTTGTCTAGTTATGATTTCGATTGGCCGACAAGACAGTACAGGAGCTTGGTGGCATTAATATCTGGGTGAACAACGCTGGTATTTATCCCTTCAGCCCGGTCGTGGAAATGTCAGATGAGCAATGGGATAGTGTGCTCGATATCAATCTGCGCGGGACCTTCATTGGAGCGCGCGAAGCTGCTAAGCGCATGATTGTTGCTCAGAGAGGGGGTGATCATTAACCTGGCCTCTACCGCAGGTTATCAGGGTGCGGCGAACCTTGCTCACTATGTTGCTTCAATGCATGGTGTACGCGGCCTGACCAAGAGCCTGGCGATTGAACTTGGCCCCCAAAACATTCGTGTCCTGGCACTGGCCCCAATGGTGAAGTACGCACGGTGTGAGTGAGTATGGATATTATTTTCAATTCTGAGCCGATTAAACAAGTTCTATCGTGCCCTCGATATGGTATGCTCTAGAAGGAAATGGCACAACTTTTCATTGCCTCATCGACGAGGTAGAACGCGGGAGTGCAGAGAGTCACGGTACAGTGGCCCTCTGCATTCCCGCACAATTGAAATTAAGCTAGGAACCCCAGACTTCTTGCGCAACGCTTGCTACGAGTTCAAGTTTTTTCCGCTCATCTTCAAAGGTGATACGGTTACCCTCCATAGTCGAGGCGAAGCCGCATTGCGGACTAAGGGCAAGCCGTTCTAACGGAATGAATTGAGCAGCTTCTCGAATGCGCTCTCGAATTTTTTCAGATGTTTCCAGTCGCGGTTTCTTGGTTGTAACAAGGCCAAGTACCACGAAACGATCTTCGGGCACATGTCGGAGCGGTTCAAATCCGCCTGAGCGGGAATCGTCGTATTCTAAAAGGAAGCGATGAAAGTGGGTTTTGCTAAATATTCGAGAAATTGGTTCGTAATCACCGCTGGCGTAGAATTTGCTTTGATTGTTGCCCCGGCAGATGTGCATGCCAAAAGTTATTCCAGGATGATCGCCAATGATGGCGTTATCCATTTCAATGCAGACATCAATAATTTTGTCTGGATCGTTCCCTCGTTGGCGATAGCCTTCGCGCATCTTTGGATCGAGAAGAGCTGCGTACTGGGGAGCATCTATCTGAATGTAAGTGCAGCCTAATCGAATGAGTTCCTCAACTTCTTGGCGCGAAAAATCCACGATATCTGCAAGGTACGCATCACGGGTTGCATAGGCTGATTTCGATTTCTCGGGATCGTAATAGGCGGCTGCCTGTTGGGCGCTAATGATGGTTACTTTTCCAGGATGCGATGTACGAGAGCGAAAGTAGACCCATTCCTCTGTACACATGCTCCTGCGCCAACTGAGTTTCTCAACTACTACAGGTCGTTTGAGCACGAGTTCTTCTCCCGTTTCGTCTCTGAAGGGAATAGCCCAACCTCCATACTTATCAAAGCCTTCGAGAGCGTCGATGAGGTGACCATAGAAAGCGTAACGCCGTACTTCCCCATCGGTTATAACGTCGATGCCAGCTTTTTCCTGAAGTGCGATCGACTCGTTTACCGCCTGATCTTCAGTGGCTTTGAATTCTGCGTCGGTGATCTTTCCTGCTGTTAACTTTTCGCGTGCTTCAACTAAATATGTGGGTCTGAGCAGACTGCCCACTACCTCACTGCGATATGTCATTTTTCTGATCCTCCAAATCCAGGGTTTGCATAGATTTCAGCTGGGGTAAAGAGTATATTGGGTAATATACCGATATCATATGCTATGGAAGTGTGAGAATACAATAGTTCAGATAGTGATTACAAGTTTATTAACAAGTGCTTATGTGATTGCTTTCTGCGCGACACGGATGCTAAAAAACCTTCCATACTTTCGAGAAACAAACTTGTTTAGTAACCACCAAAATCTTTCATTATTGCCTTGAATTTTCAGAGTAAGTGTGATATATTTCTTGCATGCAATTGATATATCAGGATTATACGGGAATGGTACTCTGCTCAAACAAAGGAGTAGCCTGTGAAACTGGTAGGAATTCTTCGAAATTTGCCTTTCTATATCTATGCTGAATATGACCATAAAACTACTGAACAACGGGGTAAAAGCGTAGATAATAGTATCCTCTTGATTGGTAATCCTGATCTTTCCATACTAATGCGTAGGATGATTCATGTTCATACGAATATGACGAGATTCATCCTATTCAAATAGATCATCATTCATTTTTGTTTGCTGTCTTAAAACAGCAGGTATTATCGTAGTCACTATCAAAGGAGGTTGAACAATGGCGAATCCATCTATGGGATCATCTCCAGGTGCTGCTGAGGGAGTCCAACGCCTGGAAAAGAATGTGCTCTCCGTTCCCAATGGGATAGCTCTCGCGGCTGCTGCTATGGCTCCTGTGATCGCAGTTGTGTTGAATGCGCCAGCTGCTGGCCCTGTTGCAGGTGCTGCTCTCCCGCTCTCGTTCTTATTGGCATTCATAGCTTGTCTATTTGTTGGTAATTCGATTGTCCAGTTCGCACGTCGTCTACCCTCAGCAGGATCGTTCTACACATTCAATAGTTATGGGCTTGGCAAGTCAGCAGGCTTCTTCACAGGTTGGCTCTTCTGGATAGGGTATGCCATACTTGCCCCGGGCTTATTCACCGCTTTTGGTGCGTTTGCACATGATTATGTTTTTTCAACATTCAACGCCGATGTGCCCTGGTGGATTTTCAGTCTGTTTGCCCTGGCGATAGTTGTAGGTCTATCTATTCGTAGTATCAAGGCATCTGTACGGGTTGACCTTACATTGCTTATCGTTGAGGTGCTGGTATTCGTATTACTCGGTGTGATTGCGATAGCAAAAGCAGGTAGTAATAACACGCTGACGGTTTTTACACCGTCTGCTTCTCCAACCGGAGTATCTGGTGTTGGCTTGGGAGTTGTCTTCGGTATTCTCTCATTTATAGGTTTTGATGCAGCCGCGACTTTAGGCGAAGAGACGCGTAATCCACGCCGCAATGTGCCCCTGGCGGTCGGAGGAGCGCTAATTCTTGTAGGTATATTCTATGTCTTCATCATGTACGCACTGACAGTTGGTTATGGATTGACGAACCCAACGAATTTTCAGGCGTTCTTGAAGGATCCAAATCCGATTGTAACTCTTGCGCACAATAATGCGCCATGGTTGCAACAGATCATCGATTTGTGCGCTTTGGCAGGATTATTCTCTTGCTTGCTTGCAATCTTTAATACGACGATACGCATCATCTTCTCCATGGGACGTGACCAGGTATTACCCGGATGGCTAGGAAAGGTGCATTCTCGTTGGTTCTCGCCTTATACAGCCATTATTGCGATGACGATTTTCACTATAGTGCTTGGTATTAGCATAGGTTTATGGTTAGGTCCAGGTGCAACTGGCGCCTATGGATTTACTGGCGCCATAGGGACGGTTGCAATCGTGATTGTATACATGATGTGCAATATCGCCTTGATCCGCTACTTCTTCGGGCTACCAGAACGCAACTGGCTGCTGCATATCGTTATTCCCATATTGGGGGTAGCAGCATTAGCCTATCCTCTCTGGGCAGTTGCACAACCAGGGCAGGTCTTCCCATATAATCTGGTTCCATATATTGTGATTGCCTGGATCGTACTTGGCATTATTACTTTTGTGTATTTCCGGGTTAAAGCGCCAGAGAAATTGGCTGTGCTTGGTTCTTTCCTTGCCGAGGATAATCCATCGGAAGATCGACTGATGTTAGAGGACGCAACGCACTCTGCACATCACGCAGAAACTGAATAACATTCTGCATTCAACTAAAGCATTGCATGTTGGAGAAGTATGATCACGATCGAGAACAAAGTTGTTTATACAACGTTAGCGGAATTGGTCAATCGAAAACATACAGCTGTCATAGTTGTAGATATGCAGAACGATTTCTGCAAGGCTGGCTGGACGTTTGATCGGTTAGGCATAGATATCTCGATGTATCCTTCGATGCTCCCACGCCTATCTCGGTTGCTTACTGGAGCGCGAGATATCGGAGTACAGGTCATTTATATCCAAATGACCGTACTACCGAATCGTATGAGCGATTCGCCAGCTCAGATCCGTTTCAATTTGCGGTTGCACCTGGCATCCCATGGTGCAACCCAACCACTGCTCTACACCTTAGAGGATACGCCAGGGCAGGAAATTATAGCTGAGCTTGCACCAGAACCAGGCGATCTCGTTGTGCGCAAGTATCGTTCGAGTGGCTTCTGGGGGACAAATCTCGACATGCTCCTGAGAAGTAACGGCATTGAGACAGTAATTGTGACGGGATGTACAACAGAGGGTTGTGTAGAATCTACGGCACGCGATGCAATGTTTAAAGATTACTACGTAGTGTTGCCTGAAGATTGCGTAGCGAGCGATGATCCGCGCCAACATGAAGCTTCACTCTTCTTGATGCGACATCGCTTCGATGTAGTCTCATCCGATGATATCCTAACCATCTGGAAGGAACTTCAGGTAACAGAACGTGAGTAGGGAGGTTAAGGAGATTTTAGCATGAACAGGCTAGTTGGCCGGACAGCAATTGTGACTGGCGGTGCAAAAGGTATTGGACGCGCTATCGCGGAAGCTTTTGCTCTTGAAGGTGCGGACGTGGCAATTGCCGATATTGCGACAAACGACCAGGCCGCTGC
Organism: Ktedonobacteraceae bacterium; assembly: GCA_035568795.1. Lineage (GTDB taxonomy): Bacteria > Chloroflexota > Ktedonobacteria > Ktedonobacterales > Ktedonobacteraceae > DATMNR01. The sequence continues at coordinate 9,942 of DATMNR010000051.1, read as the reverse complement.
TGTAATTGAAGCAATACAGCAAGCTAGTAGGAAGGCGATTTTTATCCGTACAGATGTGGCTGATGAGCACCAAGTACGATCTATGGTGGAAGCTGTGCAAAGGGATTTCGGTCATATCGATATTTTGGTCAATAATGCGGGTATCTTTACACAGGCTTTAGTCGAGAATTTGTCCATTGCGGATTGGGATAAAGTGCTTGGAGTAAACTTACGTGGCACCTTTCTTTGCGCTCGCTTTGTGTTACCATATATGCTTCAACAGAGATGGGGGCGAATTATTAATATTGCCTCGCAGCTTGGTTATATAGGTGGTCAGGAGGTGGCTCATTACAGCGCTAGTAAAGGTGGTGTAATTGCTTTCACCAAAGCCCTGGCTCGCGAAGTTGCAACCAGGAATGTTCTGGTAAATGCCATTGCACCTGGCCCGATACTCACCGACTTGTTAGCATCCGAGACAGAAGAATGGAAATCTTCTAAACTGGCCGAACTTCCCATTGGACGTTTTGGTGAAGTGGGCGAAGTTGCTCCAACGGCTGTATTCCTGGCATCGGATGATGCTACGTATTATGTGGGTCAAACTCTAGGTCCGAATGGTGGAGATGTGATGGTGTAGCTGAATGAGGAGAAAAGGAAAGCATGAATAATGCAGAAGTGATCAACAGGGCGCAAGTTGCACATATTCAACTCGTAAGGTTTCTTTATTGCGATCATAGCGGGGTAACGCGCGCAAAAGTCATTCATGTTTCGCACCTGGCAAACAAACTCCGTGAAGGTTTAGGGTTGACACGCGCACAGATGGCGATGAACCTGTTGGAACAACTCATTGATATAGATGGTATGGAGCCTGTTGGCGAAATACGTATGGTACCAGACCCGGATACATTTAGTATATTGCCATGGACACCGGGCAGCGCGAGCCTCATTTGTGACCAACTGGATCATAACCATATGAACTGGGGATCATGTCCACGCTGCTTCCTGAAAGATATGGTGGCTCAGGCTGAGCAAATGGGAATTAAAGTAGAAGCCACCTTCGAGAACGAATTTTACCTTGCACGGGAACAAGATGGTGCCTATATCCCTTTCGACCAGGCACCAGTCTACAGCTCGATTGGTTTGGATCTTTCGGCACAGGTGATGCACGATATTGTGCGAGCCCTTAGTGAACAGGATCTGATTGTGGAGCAAGCAATAAACGAGTATGGCCCTGGTCAACAGGAAATATCAATCCGTCATGCTCCTGCTCTGCATGCAGCCGATAATCAAATTAAGTTGCGCGATACCGTGCGAGGCATGGCATTACAACATGGCCTGCTGGCAAGTTTTGCGCCTAAACCATTTCCTGAAGCTATTGGCAGTGGATGCCATCTTCACTTCAGCCTTTGGGATCTCGAAAACAAATCGAACTTGCTCTATGATCCTTCAGATTCTCGTGGACTCAGGCTAACAGGGCGCAGATTTATAGCTGGCGTTCTCGAACATCTTCCAGGCTTAATTGCGTTGACATGCCCCAGCTACAATTCATACCGGCGACTCCAACCACATATGTGGAGTTCCGCGTATACTGCCTGGGGTTTTGACAATCGCGAAGCGGCAGTTCGAGTAGCCTCACCATTCTGGGGGCGTGTAGAGCAGACATATAATATCGAGCTAAAATCGATTGATGGGAGCGCAAATCCCTATATCGCTCTTGGCGGTCTCATTGTTTGCGGTCTGGATGGTATAAGGAGTCAGCTTGATCCGGGTTTACCGATCGAACACGATCCAGGTAAGATGAGTGCAGCAGAGCTTGAACGTCACCATATACGCAGGCTGCCTACAACTATGGCTGAGGCATTAGATGAATTAGAGCGGGATCAACTGTTGATGGAAGCGATGGGAGATCTGATGCGTCGATCATATCTGGCTGTGCGTCGTTCTGAGGAGAAAGCGTTTTCCGAGCAAGATACCGACTTTGAGATCCGCCATCACTTCTACAAATTCTAGTTTACCAGGAGGTTCTTAATGACTCCTATTGATCTCTCGTCTATTCCACTCGCTGATAATCACTGTCATGGTATTTATCGTACACAGGCTCCGTTGGATGTCGCAGCTTGGAGAGGACTCTTCACGGAATCAACTGATCTGGTCATGCGAAGCAAATATGTGACAACAACGCTTTTCTATCGCCGTTTAGTACGTGAGATGGCTATATATTTTGATTGCGAACCAACGGAAGAGGCTATCCTGGCTGCGAGGCAGAAACTTGATGAACAAGATCTGATACGTGGCTTTTTGCGTGCAGCAAACTTCGATGTGCTATTTATAGACAAAGGCTACCCACCACAGGATTTGTTGTTGTCAGATGCAACAGTCAGTGACCTGGCCAATTGCCGTGTTGCGCCTATGCTACGTGTGGAGCTATTGATGCAACTCCTGATAACTGAGAATACTACTCTTTCTGCGGTTATCGAGGCTTTACGAGCAGCGCTGAGCGATGTGCGCGGGCAAGGATACGTAGCATTAAAGAGCATTGTTGCCTATCGCACAGGGTTAGATATCCAAACCTGGACTACCGATGATGTCGAGGAGGCATTTGCTGTTGCCCGTAGGGAAGTGCAAGAGAAAGGATCGATAAGGCTGGCTCAAAAGCCGCTGCTGGATACCTTGTTGCATGTAACCTTTGAAGAAGCTGCACGACAGGAACTGCCTATCCAGTTTCACACCGGTTATGGAGATACTGACGCGGATATGCTTCTCGCGAATCCACTTCATTTGCGTGCAGTACTTGAGCGCCAAGAGTATCGTGCGATGCCTATAGTTCTCCTTCACGAAAGCTATCCTTATACACAGCAAGGAGCGTACCTTGCGACAGTGTACGAAAACGCCTACCTCGATCTCTCTTATGGTATCCCATTTCTGGGTTACTATGAAATGCTCGAGTTTACACGAGCAGCGTTTAGTGTTGCCCCATACTCGAAACTGCTCTATAGCTCTGATGCAGTAGGGATACCAGAGGTGCATTGGGTCAGTGCGTTGGATGGACGTCGCATAATCGGGCAAGTACTCGGCGAATGCATATCAAATGGAGACTTGAGTCAATCTGAAGCGGAACAGGCAGGTGCCGCAGTGCTGCATGACAATGCCATCCAGCTTTATATGGGCTAGGGGATCAACATGAATCGAATGAGCGGGAAAGTGGTGTTTCTAACAGGAGGTGGAGGTGCCTTAGGCCAGGTGAGTGCAGAACTTTTTGCTCAAGAAGGTGCCTGTGTAACTGTTATCGATGCCGTGAAGGCCAAAGCGGAAGAGATTGCTCATAGAATCATTGCAAATGGTGGTAAAGCTATTGCACTTCATACTGACATCTCAGATGAAGGCGCAGTGCGAGTTGCTACCGGGACAACCATCCAACACTGGGGACATCTTGATACGCTCTTCAATAATGCTGGAATCATGCCTCACCAGGACGAATCGATACTAGAACTGGATTTCGAACTTTTAACACAAATCTACACCGTGAACCTTGGGGGAACTGCGCTATGCTGTAAATATGTTATCCCGCATATTATTAATGCTGGAGGCGGTGCGGTAGTAAACATGAGTTCTTTTTTAGCCGTCATGGGTTGCACGAAACCTCAAGATGCCTATAGCTCAAGTAAGGGAGCAATAGTGGCATTGACGCGTTCTCTCGCAGTCCAATTTGGCAAATATAACATTCGTGTGAATGCTCTTTGTCCCGGGCCAATCGAGACCGAACATGTGAAGCACTTTTTTGCTGATGAGGAAGCTCGCAAAGTCAGGCTGAATCGCATCCCTTTAGGTCGATTCGGAAGGCCAGAAGATGTTGCTGAACTGGCACTCTACTTGGCATCCGATGCGGCAAGCTGGTTGACAGGTCAGTCAATTGTGCTCGATGGCGGTATATCGTCTAATTACTTTTAGTATCTTGTAGTTTTTCGAAGGAAGAAGCAATGTGTCGACTGTTTGGATTTGTCTCCCACAAGCCTGTTGCCGTAACGCATTTATTAGAAGATATTTACGAATCATTCGTGAGGATATCACATTTACATGGCGATGGATGGGGACTGGCATGGTACGACGAATATGAACATTTACAACTGGCTAAGGCTCCGGAATCAGCTCATGCCAGTGAAGAGTTTGCCTATAAAGTGAAGCACATACGAACTGATATGCTCATCAGCCATGTGCGTTGGGCTACCCCGGGATTTTCTCTATGCCTGGAAAATACCCATCCTTTTACCTATAATCGGATGGCCTTTGCTCACAATGGAGCAGTCGTGCCAAATCAAAAGCTTGAGGAATTTATTGCTCCTCACTTACAAAGCGAAATTGCAGGAATGACAGATAGTGAACGCTACTTTCTTGCGCTCCTCTCAGAAATTGAGAAAGCTCCTCCTATTGAAGCATTTCAAACTCATTTGCAAACGATGCATGAGCATATGCAATCTAGCAGCTTGAATTGCCTGCTACTCACACCTCAAGCGCTCTATGCGGTGTGTGATTTTGATGCAGATGCTCCTTTAGCGCAGGAAGAGCCCGACTACTTTCATGTACAGTACCAGGTCAGACCTGATGCAGTTGTTATTGCATCTACTGGTTTGAACCCTGGTTCAGGATGGGAAATTCTGCAAAGCGGTCAGATACTTGTTGTTGAACGTGATACACTAACAATAACAATTGTTGATGTAGGCCATAACTCCAGAAATTCAATACAGGAGCAGTACAAATCAGTACTTCGACGTTAGAAACAAAAAAGGTTACGCGAGCAAGTGACATAGCGTACGAGCAGTTACGTGAAATGATTATAGACCTGCGCTTGCAGCCAGGGATGATGATCGATGAACTATCACTTGCTGCAGAAGTAGGTCTGGGCAGAACACCAGTACACGAGGCTGTCGCTCGTCTTGTCATCGATCGCCTGGTAACAGTGTTACCAAGACGTGGTTTGATGATAGCACCTATCGGTCTTGATCAGGTGCGAGAGATTTTCGAGGCGCGCGAAGCCATCGAATGTGGAAATGCCTATTTCGCCGTTCAACATGCCTCCGATGCCGATCTCGCAGAATTGAGTCACCTTGTTGAGGCTGCTGAGGACGCTCGCGAGGAAACGAATGTGCTACGTTTTTTAGAAGATGATCAGCGCATTCACCGGTTTCTTGCTCACATGGTACGCAATTCATTTCTTCAAGATGCTGCTGACCGTATCCTCTTGCATAATCTACGTTTCTGGCGCTTTTATTTCACAACGAGGCGCGCTCAGCCTGGGACACTCGTCTCTCACCGACCTCTCCTTGCCGCTCTAAAACGACGAGATGCTCAGGAAGCTCTCGAAACTATGCGTGAGCATATCTTCGCTTCACGGGCATTGCTGAATGAAATATTTTAGGCCAGATTGGGGAATTGTATGACAACGTTCAGTACGAATGAATGCTGAATTTTGCTTGACAATTACTAGCCGCAAGAGTAAAATGAAGGTGTTCTGCTACTTGTATCAATCCATTTCTGGGTACTACAAGTAAGCAATGATGAAATGTGAGCGGAACAGGCCGGTTTTCTTCCGGTCCTGCCGATCGGCGTAATCGGGTCCTACGCGGCAGATGTCTGTGAACCCCGCTAGGTCCGTGAGGAAGCAACGGTAAGTGGACCTCTCTGGGTGCCGTAGGGGAGCCTGATTGCGCTGATCGGCAGGACCGGGCGAAAATCGGTTTTCTATGCCATGAACATCTTCTTTCAACTCCAGCAGGGTTCGTGGCCCGTCATAGATGATTGCAGGCGGGAGTCGTAGCATGACCTCACAATCGCTCTACCGCAAGTGGCGTTCGCAGACTTTTGATGATCTTGTTGGTCAAGAGCCAATTATTCGTACGCTTAAAAATGCTCTCAAGAGTGACAATGTAAAACATGCCTATCTCTTTACCGGTCCCAGGGGCACAGGTAAAACCAGCACCGCACGTTTACTGGCCAAAACTGTCAATTGTAGCAATCCGAAAGACGGCGAGCCGTGCAATGAATGCCTGCAATGTCGTGAGATTACCCTGGGTAATTCCTTCAACGTTATAGAGATAGATGCAGCCTCGAATAGAGGTATCGATAATATCCGTGACCTGCGCGAAAAAGTCATGATGCCTCCTAGCTCTGGAAAATATAAGGTCTATGTGCTCGACGAAGCCCATATGCTAACAAATGAGGCCTTTAATGCCTTACTTAAAACCTTAGAGGAACCCCCGCCCTACGCAATCTTCGTACTGGCAACAACGGATGTTCATAAGATGTTGCCTACCGTCCTTTCACGATGTCAGCGTTTCGATTTTAAACGCATATCTACGAGTCAGATCGTCAAGCATTTACTCTATGTCTCAGAACAAGAGAATATAAAACTTGAGCGATCGGCTGCAGAGCTAATCGCTCGAACGGCTGCGGGTGGTATGCGCGATGCGCTTAGCCTGTTGGATCAGGCAATAGCATACGCGGGAGAGGAAATCTCACTGGTACAGGTGCAGGTCATGCTTGGCGTAGCAGATCCACGCGCAATTTTCAAGCTTATCACATGTATTGTGGAAAGTAATAGTTCGGCCGTATTACACTTGATCCATGAACTTTCCGAGGCAGGAGCAGACCTGCGCCAGGTAAACGCTCAAGTGGTGGAGTATTGGCGGGCCTTAATGCTGGCCAGAGCCGGCGCTGATGCTACCAGCATTTTGGACCTCACAGAAGATGAGGCGCGCGATGTCAAGCAATTAACTCAACTTTTTGCACTTGAGGAGTTGACCGAATGCGCACGCATTTTTGCGCAGAATGAGCTTATGCAAAAAAACCAGGGAACGCCTCAGCTTGCTCTGGAGTTGGCTTCGTTGGAGTGTATCGAAGTGCATCGCCGGATACATTCTGGCCAAAACCTTGCTGCGTTGCAGTCGCATCCCTCGAAATTCCAGCCAACGATACAGGCTGAAATTCCAGACCAATTTGAGGTTCACTTGTCGGGATCTTCACCACAGGTTCAAAGGAGGCAAGAAAGCTCTAGCCCTATCGTTCCCCAAGAAGCAGTTCGAACTTCACAAGCTCAGGATAATGGCGACAGGCCAGGTTTAACGGTACAGCAAGTAAGAAGCGCCTGGGAAAAGGTGATTAAGCGCACAAGACAAAAATCCAGTGGAACACTGGCTGCTATGTTGCGCCTTTATACGATTCTAGATATTGAGGGCACTGCTGAACAACCTGTTGTCGTTATCCAATCAGAAAAACAAGCGCACTATAAATATGTGAAAGAAGAAGAGCGTTATAAAATTCTGGAATGGGCTTTGACTCTAGAGTTTGGATTAGAGTGCCATGTGCGTTTGATCCCTCCTGGCCAGTCTGTACCACTCCCTCCGGTTTCAGATCCTGTCAGTTACTCAACGAACGCAGCGCCAGCAAATACCCTGCAGCAATCGGCGTTTCTGGAGCGGCCCGTTTCACCTTCTTATCTTGGTGAGGAGATCTTGGATACGCAGAAACCATCTTATATAATGAACCAATCTTTGTATGAGACCAGTCCAATCGATGAAGACCCACTTGCCAAAACAGGCAGTTTGAAAGAGAATGTCAATGCAACACAGCCGCGAGAGACTATCGAGCAGCATGTCCTTCGCGATCCTGTAGTACAAGAAGTTATCAAAACATTTACGGCGAGAATTGTTGATATTCGCCCAAAATAAGGAGCTATTATTGCGATGAATATGCGTGAAATCCAGAAGATGCAGCAGCGACTCATGAAAATGCAAGAGGAACTTGAGGCTACTATATTCACTGGTACCGCTGGTGGTGGAGCTGTTACTATTGCGATGAACGGCAAATTTGAAATTACCGCTGTTGAGATTGATCCCGAAGCATTCAACGCGGAAGATATTGCCGAATTGGAAGTTATGGTGCTGGCTGCTGCTAAAGATGCTCATAATAAGGCAACCGAGGCCCAACAGAAATTGACCAGCAATCTTGCTGGAGGCATGAATTTACCAAATATACCAGGACTTTTCTAGACTATGAGCGATATTGCGCCGCCAGTTGCGGCACTCATCGAGGAATTTTCAAAACTGCCAGGCGTTGGGGTCAAAACAGCGCAACGCCTTACCTTCTTCATCCTTCGCAGCCCTACCGACCAGGCTCGGCGACTGGCTGAAGCTATCATGCGCGTCAAAGAGAGCATTGTGTATTGTTCTCGCTGTTTCAACATCACTGAGTCTGATCCGTGTAATATCTGTAGCAATCCCAATCGCAACCAGGAAATGATTTGTGTCGTAGAGGAACCGCTCGATGTGCTAGCTTTGGAGAAGACCGGAGTGTACAAGGGATTGTATCATGTGCTTCATGGAGCACTTTCGCCTGTGGAGGGTATTGGTCCCAAAGACTTGCGCATTGATGAACTGCTGAAGCGTGTTCGTGAGGGTAATGTTCACGAGGTGATTTTGGCGACGAATCCCAACTTCGAGGGAGAATACACAGCTAATTACATCCAGAAGGAGTTAAAGCCGTTCAACCTACATATAACGGGTCTGGCGCGTGGTTTGCCCATAGGTGGTGATCTGGAATACGCCGATGAGGGTACGCTCAGCAGAGCTATCGAAGGCCGCCGTGAAATGTAGAGGTAGAGGCTTGACATGTTCTCATGCATATGGTACTCTTGTTCTACATTTAAGGAATAGGTAAGGTAGGAGGCCTATTTCCGCTTTTTAAATTGTACTGGAGAATATCTAACAGGGAAGCAGCAACGACTAGCTGGCATCGAGCCGCCAATCGTTGTTTCATGCCGTTGAAAAGGCGACGGGAAGTTCCCCTCCCCTTGAGGGGATTGGCAGCAAAATAAAAGGAGGAGTACAGGGGTGATGAGCGGGAAGTTATTGATTCTGCCTGTATCCTGCACCCTGTAAAAGTAAACATGCCACTGCATAAAAAGGACAAAGTTATGGCTGATCGAAGCAGTACTGTTGTTTCTACTGCCACCACTGATCGTGAAAAGGCTATTGAACAGGCCCTTAACCAGATTGAACGTCGCTTTGGTAAAGGCGCGATTATGAAACTGGGAGATGTATCAAGGGTTCATGTTGAGGTAATCCCTACGGGATCAATTGCATTGGACCTCGCCCTTGGCGTGGGGGGTATACCACGAGGCCGTATTACCGAAATATATGGCCCTGAAGCATCCGGTAAAACGACCCTCTGTCAACATATCATCGCCAATGCGCAACGTGCTGGCGGATATGCAGCTTTTATTGATGCTGAGCATGCGCTTGATCGCACGTATGCTGAACGCTGTGGTGTTGATACTACTAACCTGCTTATTTCACAACCGGATACCGGTGAGCAAGCGCTTGAGATTCTTGATGCGTTGATACGCAGTAATGCTATAGACGTAGTTGTGATCGACTCGGTGGCTGCATTGACACCGCGCGCCGAAATCGAGGGAGAAATGGGCGACTCGCATGTTGGCTTACAAGCCCGCTTGATGAGCCAGGCTATGCGTAAACTCACCTCGGCCATCAGTAGCTCCAATACTTCCGTCGTCTTTACCAATCAGTTGCGCGAGAAGGTTGGCGTTATGTTTGGTAATCCAGAGGTAACTTCAGGTGGTAAAGCGCTCAAGTTTTACGCTTCCGTTCGCCTGGATATCCGTCGCATAGATACTATCAAGCAGGGACAGGAGGTAATGGGCAGCCGTACCCGCGTGCGCGTAGTCAAGAACAAGGTAGCTCCGCCATTCCGTGTCGCAGAATTCGATATCATGTATAGCGAAGGCATTTCTCGCGAGGGCGGCCTGATCGACCTTGGTTTGGAGATGGGTCTTGTCAAGAAGAGCGGCGCGTGGTTCAACGTTGGCGATATTCGCCTTGGACAAGGCCGCGAAAACGCCAAAGACTTCCTGCGTCAAAATAGTGACGTCGCTGGCGCACTTGAAGAGCAGATTCG
>DATMNR010000050.1:0-3904 GCA_035568795.1 Ktedonobacteraceae bacterium | reverse complement strand
TGAAGGCTCCGAAAGAAATCAAGCAGAAAAATTACGCACAGGGCGTCTTCCACATACAATAACACCGCTACATCCTGTGATGATAAGTGTCCGAAATAAATGGGAATGAGGATAATGAGGGAGAAAATAGCCAGTATGCCTATGACGAGATCATAGGTTGTTATTTTTCTGGCACGTTGTTTTTTCGCCCTATTTTCTGTAGTAGGGTTTGCTGCCATTCTAATTTATCCCTTTCTATTCCATTAACTGACAAGATTTGCAAGTTCAAAATAGATAAAAGTCCTTGTTTTTGTTTTAGGATACGCTGGCGTCTTAGTGATCCACTTTTTCTCGTTCGCTCCAGGTACACAGTATAGCCTCTAATATACTAAACCAGAAGCGTAAAGTATACTGTTTTTGCATGTGGCAAAAGATTTGTCACCATTGCCCGCAAAGTGGTTGGAGCAGTCAGCATCGCAACACGAGCCTGGGTCACGTTGTTGATGTCAGGCGGCGATGGAGATAATCAACTTTTCTTGCAGGCCAGGGAAACTGGTGCCTCGATGCTTGAGCCATACCTGGGAACAGTGCGTACAAGAATCATGGAGCACGGGTGGCGCAGGGACAGCGACTGATGCAGGAAGCAAGCGACATCTTAATAGGCTGGACTCACAGCCAGGTTATCGATCTGTATATACTATAGTCGCGCGATATGAAGCTGCTGGAAGCTATTACGATCTTAACGACAACAGATTATAATATGACGAAGACAGCACGCAGGAACGGCTTGGCTCGATTGAATTGGGTTTTCACGGTTGAACCTGGTATACCAAGGATGCGTCCGATCTCAGCATACTTGAGTTGACTTCTATAGAAGTGCCACACGACAGAACGATAGGTTCGAGGAAGAGACTGAATCGCAAGCTGTATTTCACGTTGGAGCTCATGAAGCTCTACCTATCTTCCTGTGTTTGCATAGCACTAATCCCTTTTGGTTTTGCTATGTAGCTCACCTCAACGCCTGTTCTTTTCGCCGCATATTGATGGAGAAAGGCCAGATACCCTTGGCCTTTCTCCTGCTACGAAAGCGTAGCATCATAAGCCCTGTTTTACTCTTCTCCGAAGTCTTTCACGCCTTACTCTCTTCGCATTTAGCGTGCTTCTACACACTCTAACGAAATGATCGGGCAGCCCATGTCAAACAGTGAATTGAGGACACCAATCAATGCAGATTGGTCAATTAATTGACCTGTCAGGGTTGTCATCGGATATTGATTCAGAGCGAGATCATGTTCAATCGTCATGCCGCCGCAATAATCAGACCACTTCTTGTCCAGGGTTCCCAGGATACTGATCCTGTATGTTGCAGGTTCAAACATACTGGCGCCTGGGCGATATTTTTCCATTTCACATTCCTTCGGGTAACTTCATCTCTAAATCGCCACTGACATCCTTCCATAAGCATACAAGCTAAGAGACGAAAATACATGCATGAAATATACTGTTTTTCTGGGCATAAATAATCAGATTGAGACCTGGTTGATCGTATCTTATAGTGTATTTACACTGGTAGCCCCTTAGCAAAGCCAATTCCCCCAATCGAGGAGAGCCGAATCGGCCCCCAATATCATCCTCATCTCCATTTGCCCAACCGCCCTCACCCTTACAGAATCGTTTATTGACAGATATTGGGTTTAATTGAAACTCTTGCATTGCCGTGTATACTTGAAGTGAAGTTATCATCATCGATAGAAATATTTTTATGCGGGTCCATCCCGCGAAACTGAGGGTACAAGTATGAGTGAAGACATTCCTATAGAGTCATCTGAGGATACAAGCACTAGCGAAGTCGTTCCTGTAAAAACCCCTGAGGATACAAGCGCAAGCGAAGTTGCTCCTGCAAAGACTCTTGAGGATACGAGTACAAGCGAAGTAACTCCTGCCAAGCCTCCCGCAAAGCCCGCTAAGACAGGCAATCGTTGGCTTGATATCACGAAGCGGATTTTGGTAGGCATAGTCATGGTCCTGACTATAGTAGGACTACTTCTGAACATTTCAGCGTTGGTTGGAGTATGGGCCGCCTACGGACCAGCCCGCAATAGTGTGATCACAGTCTCCAATACACTGACGCAAGCGCTGCAAGTTGCGGACAAAGGAATGACTCGTGCGAATGGCTATGTGATACAAGCGCGGCAAACAGTCACGGATGTGAACAATGCAGCATCTCTACTGGGTGATAACATCAAGACCAATAGCCCTCTCATAACAGCGCTCAGCCAACGTGTCAACACCAAACTTGCCCCGCTTCTTGGCCAGGCGCAATCGACCGCTAATACCATTCACGACGCGGCTTTGAAAGTGAACGGTGCGTTAGTGGCCCTTAATCGTTTCCCGGGAGTCACCGTGCCAACGCTGAACGACCAGATAACCACGATATCCGATCGTGCGCAAGAGGCAGAGTCTGCAGTACAAGACTTGCGTGTCTCGTTGGCAAACATCAAAGCCGGTCTAGTGACAAAAGCAGGAACTACGGTCAAGCAGGTGACGGCCAGGATTGATGCTCCATTAGCACGCATTCAATCGTTGATCAACACGTATAAAGCGAAGGTGGCCCAGGCAAAGGACCGCGTTACGTCAACGATGAATACGATCCTCACATGGCTACTTGTGACCGCGATATCTTTGACGATTCTCTCACTCATCGTCACGGTGGCGCTGCTGCTATTCTTCTTATTCTGCTTGCAGTTTGTACTCCATGGACGTTTCCCATCTTTGCGCGTTGTGGTCAACAAGGGGAGCTGAGCTTAGTAAATAACCATCTACGACTGCGGCACAGGTTGTACACTTGAAACTTTTATAAAGTGGCTGCCAGCAGGAGAGTGTCCTGCTGGCAGCCACTTCTTACATCACATGCAACCTGGGAGAGTAACTCACAGCACCGCTGCAGACAAATAACTATGCTTGGATCAGTCTTCTGATTCAGCAATCGCTTCCCCGAGCTCTAAAGCCTTGAGGATATTGCCGGCCGCTGACACAATACGCGCTGTACCGATAACTGGCGCGATGGCAGTGAGCGTCCCAAGAATCATTTCTGGTTCAAGGCCAGCCTCGCCGCTAACCGCGATATTCATCAGCCACGAGGCGGGTGCAGCATCCAGTGTCGCCAGTGCCGCCATGCGCACCAGCATGAACGTTTGTGGGTCAAGTCCTGACTCAATGTAAGAGTTTGCGATAATGTCTCGCAGGAAACCCAGTCTTGATGGATCCCCCTGGGACAGTCCCTCCAGGCTCTCTCGTGCACTGGCTTTTTGTTCGCTCATAGTTTAGTATCCTTTCTTTAGGCTTTTATGGAGTTTCACAAAATACACGGGATTTCCGTAGGTGCCGATTTATCGCGCACATCGCCGATGTATCGGCCCTCCGTGGCATTCACGATATCCCGCATAATTTGTTAATCACCCTAAAGGCTAATTCGTGAACTCTTTTCGAGATTCACTCTACTTGAAAACAGAGGAGAAAGCTATTCCCCGTAAGATATAGAAAAGGTATAATTTAAAGAGGTCATGCAATTACTATCTTTACACACAAACACCTTGCTTTCCACTCACTGCAAAGCAGCAGTCAAGCGAGAGATGTTTTCATAGAACTTCTCTTTTGTCGGGCGGTTCAGCCACTCTTGCAGGGTGACCTGGTTGCACCTGCTCAGGTCAACGGCTTCGACCTTGCGTAGATCAGCCACCACACTGGGAGCATAGCAGATCAGGGTCACCTCCAGATTCAGAATGAATGAGCGAATGTCCATGTTGCTCGACCCGATCACTGCGATATCATCGTCGACGGTGATGTGTTTGGAGTGCAACAGAATTGGGTCTTTGTACCTGTAGAGCTTCACCCCGGCTTTGAGCAGTTGTTCATAGTAGGAACG
>DATMNR010000049.1:0-3706 GCA_035568795.1 Ktedonobacteraceae bacterium | reverse complement strand
AGCGATGAGGTGCGAGGCTTTGTGCAGACAGTCACGTTGCTTGTTGTGCTTGCGTTCCGCTACCCGTTTGAACACACGAGAGAGGTACGTGTAACGTCGAGAGTGCTTCCTGCAGCGGTCGCGCCTCGAGCGAATTTTGTCCATCTGTTTGTTGTGCCAGCGGTAGCCCTTGAATCCGCCAATGCTGTAGAAGCGCCCCTGGTCGTTGACGCCGGTTGCCAACGTTTTGATTCCGAGGTCAAAGGCGACGATTCCATCGTCGCGCATGGCACATGTCTTCTGGTCTTTACGCTTCTCGTGTGGCTTGTGCTCGTTGTCCTTGATACCCTGCTCTGCGTCGTCGTACACGAACGAGCAGTAGTAGTTTCCCCGCACGTCCCTGGACACAGCAACCTCACGAAAGCGCGCCGGAGGGGTCTCGGTGAGGTGTGCGACGATATTTGGGTAGTGTTTGGGTCCCCACTTGCGACCTCCTCCAGTGGGAAGCACAATGGAGTTGCCCTCGATCTTGTCCAGATACATCGCCGGGTAACACAGGGTGAAGAACTGATGGTGGGGCTTAACACGTGGAAAGCCAGGCTTCTTTGCGCCCTCTGCCACCCGGCGGAAGAAGGACTGCATGGCGTTATCCAGGTGGAAGAACACCTCCTGTAAGAGTTTGCCGTACACTGCGTTGATCTCCGGATCAAACTCCCTGCTCTCCTGCAGCGTCTTCTTCGCCTGCTCCCAGCCCGGCCAGTATTCCCCGCTCCGCAGCTTCATGATCCACCAGTTGTAGAGTCCTCGACATTTGCCCTGCATGAATTCGAGCGTTGCAGCGTCTTGCTTGCTTACTTCAATCTTGATCTTTCTACACAGGAGCATGTCTTTCCTTTCAAACAGATTAGTTATTCTCTCATTCTTGCTGAGTGGGTAAAATGCGGTTGTCTCTTCCCCGCTCGAGCTTGATGATGGCTGTTGTACTGTTTGGGCGTGTCCTCTTCGTTCGGCTCAGGAGAGTTAAGATGATGAACACTCACCTCCCGCTCTGCTGGAATGTACGGACCTTGCTAAGGGCTGAGGTCACTCATAAAATCCACGTACTATTCCACTATCGACGAAAGTTCACATACTCCCGTTCTACCACATTTGCCTGCATTTTCTTAGACTATCGTTCGGCACTTCACGTTCGATTCCAAAGTGCATAGGTGCTACTACT
Source organism: Ktedonobacteraceae bacterium (assembly GCA_035568795.1). GTDB lineage: Bacteria > Chloroflexota > Ktedonobacteria > Ktedonobacterales > Ktedonobacteraceae > DATMNR01. Next base: position 2,508 of record DATMNR010000049.1, on the reverse strand, counting down.
GCTCAGTATAGCGCCTGCGGCACGGATACGAGAAACTTCTGTAGCATCGCGGATAAAACCGCCAGCAATGAAAGGACCGGGAAGCAATTGCTGTAAGATCGTCGCAATTTCTGGAAAAATAATGCCTGGAAGTACTTCTACTACATCGGGAGCAGCGCGCGCGATAGTCCGCACTCCTGTTTCCAGCGCAGAGTCGTCTACAAGCAGAAGACGTTGAATTGTTACTAATCCCTCAGCATGGCCGGCTGAGACAAGTTGGGAACGACTAGTTATGATTGCATCAACACCTATCTGGTGGAGATATTGAATGCCAGCGCGATCTTTACCTATGCCGCTAACGAGGTCCACATGCACTACAAACCCTTTACCCTGCTTGTGTGCTCGCTCGATAATGGGTTCGAGTTGAAAAGCATCTCCTTTAAGCATAAAGAGTAATAATACTTCGGAGGCTAATGCGATCTCGATATCGTCATCAGACTTTAAAGCGGCTGCTACTGGAAACCTGTGTACTAAACGCAGAAATTCTTGTTTGGTCATAGTATTTTACCGGTGTAAGCATTGACGTTAAATAAATTTTTCCCTTCACTCCACAAAATCGGTCGTGAGCCAATCAGAATAATATTGAATGGATGTAAGTCCAGAGTCATTTAAAAGTCGAGGCATGCCACGTTAAGAGACAAGTAATATCACAACTTAATCACAATCATTCAATCGATTTTTAAATGCTTCTGATGCCAATCAAACAACCCTTGACAAACGCTAAGATGCTGAGTATTATCATTATAGCAGACTAAACGCCTTTATACATTATTTCTCCTGATGTTTTTGGGATCTCTACTAGAGAACATGTGTTTGGTTTAGCACAAAGGTGTGAGAAGGCGTCGAAGTTGACCTGAAAATACAATTGCATATGTGCCCAGGGACAATGAATTGAAAAGTCCTAAGCTACCTCGAATGAAGGGCTTAGGGCTTTGTTGTCTTTACTGCTACAGAGAGGTGCAGCATGCTTACCCGGTCTAGCAGGTCATTACTCAGTATTTCAGATCGGCAAAAAATCATACCGGTAGTAGAAAACCGCGTGCAGTTTTTACGCGCTCTGGATGCCCCGCAAATCACTACTATCATGTTGCGACATTGCAATTTGCTCGAGCTTAGACCGTTGTTACATCATGCTTTTGAGCGTGAAGTGACCGTCTATGTCAATGTCGATCATATTGATGGTATTCACCCCGATACTGTTGGTCTTCGCTTTCTTGCCCATCAACTTCATATTGCAGGTATTGTCTCAAGTAATCCGAGAATTCTTGCTCTAGGTAAAGCTTTTGAGCTTGAGACCATTCAACGTTTATTTGCAGTGGACTCAACTGGATTAGAAACTGCTCTCGAATCACTGGATGGTCACAATGTTGATTTGCTCGATATATCACCTGCGTTGGTTATTCCTTACGTCGTTTCACATACGGTTATACCTTTACCTTTTATTGGATCTGGTTTAATCTCGACACTTCAGCAAGTGCAGTCGGTGCTCCGCGCTGGTGCTCTACGAGTCACGACTGCAAGGTCCGAGCTTTATATGTAAAAAGGTGACCTTCTCTTTGTGACACAAGATGGTGTCTTCGGACAGTATTATGGCTTAGCAATACAGTCATATTAGGAGAAGTGAGGTAACTACATAGTATACCTCGATATGAATGGGTGAAAGGAGGAAAGGAAAAGGCATTCTTGCTGACAGTAGCTTTTCCATATAAGCTCCTGCACAGGCATCGATACCTGTGTACTTTGATGGAACATCTTTGTATTTATTAAACAACAGAAGGAGAGTTTCCCATGGCAAAGTATGTACTGGCCCTGGACCAGGGTACAACGAGTTCGCGTGCGATTGTATTCAATCACGATGGCTTGATAGTAACTTCCGCACAACAAGAATTCCCGCAGATTTATCCAAAACCGGGCGAGGTCGAGCATGATCCAGAAGCGATCTGGTCTAGTCAGTTGGCGGTTGCTCAAGAAGCGATGAAGAAGGCGGGAGCTACAGCCTCAGATATTGCAGCAATTGGCATCACTAATCAGCGCGAAACAACGGTCGTTTGGGACAAGAACACAGGTAAGCCTGTTTTCAATGCTATTGTCTGGCAGAGCCGGTTGACTGTTCCTATTTGCGACGCATTGAAAGCGAAAGGCTTCGACAAAGAAATTCGCGAGCGCACAGGTCTGGTGACTGATGCCTATTTTTCCGGCACCAAGGTCAAATGGATCCTTGATAACGTCGCAGGTGTACGTGAAAGGGCGGAACGTGGTGAGATACTGTTCGGTAATATAGACACCTTTTTGATGTGGCGCCTCTCTAAAGGGCGAATCCATGCGACAGATCCCTCCAACGCCTCCCGCACCCTTATGTACAACATCTATAAAGGTGAATGGGATGATGTCATTCTCAAGGAATTTGGTGTGCCTCGTTCTATGCTTCCCACTGTAATGGCGTCTAGTGGAGTCTTCGGAGAGCCTGAC
>DATMNR010000048.1:0-8226 GCA_035568795.1 Ktedonobacteraceae bacterium | reverse complement strand
TCCTCAAAGTAGCAGCTCAATCGTACGACTTCGCTCAATCCGGTTTTAACATCTATAATGGTCACCCTAATGCTGGTCTGGGCTTGATCTATGAGACCTTGTACTTTGTAGATGTGAACGGTGGCTCATTCACCCCAATGTTGGCGACTAACTACCAGTGGAATAGCGATAACACGCAGGTAACGTTCACTATTCGCCAGAACGTGAAGTGGAACGATGGCCAACCGTTCACCGCGAACGATGTTGCATTTACTTTCAACCTTATGAAGCAATACCCAGCAGCAGATGGTTTAGGCGTTTGGAGCTTTCTATCAACTGTCACCGCGCCTGACGCCAATACGGTTGTAATGACTTTCCAGAAGGCTTATCCACCAGTGTTGGTGAACATTGCCGGGCATGTGTATATCATACCGCAACACGTCTTTGCTACAGTTGGAGACCCGACAAAATATCTCACCGATAAGCCTGTAGGTACCGGACCTTTCACATTAGCTAAGTACCAGACAGATTTGGCAGTGTACGACAAGAATTCGAACTACTGGCAAGCCGACAAGGTGAAAGTTGACGAGGTTCGCTTCCCTGAGTACAAAGACAACTCGACCTTACAGTTAGCGCTACCAAAGGGAGATATCGATTGGGCTGGCTACTTCTCACCGACGCTCCAGCAGGACTTCGTAGCGAAAGATCCAGCACACTTCCACATTTGGATGGATCCGGTCAATCTGTACTCAATTTGCCCAAACGGCAAAGATCCCCTGCTCGGCGGTCAGGCAGGCCTACCGGTTCGCCTGGCGCTGAGTACTGCACTCGACCGCAACGCAATTGCCGCTCAGGCTACTGCGGGCCTGGAGCCTCCTGGAAGTATGACAGGCCTGGTGCTCCCAACCGCACAGGCTTGGTTGGACCCGCAGTTTGCCAACCTTCCAACGACTGCTGATGTTGCCAAAGCCGAGCAATACCTGACCAGTGCCGGTTTCACAAAAGGCTCTGATGGCATTTACCAGAAAAATGGCCAGCGTTTGTCCTTTACCCTGAGAAGTGTTGACTCCTACTCTGATTGGAACGCAGCGGCAAAGCTGATCGCAGACCAGGCAAAGGCTGTTGGCATAGAAATCAAAAATGTGACGGTTGGTGAGGATGCATATTACACGCTACGCACAGATGGCAAGTATGACTACCAGATGATGTTCTGTGGTATGGTTGGTGGCCCAACTCCATACTACCTGTATAATCAATATCTGAATAGTAATCAGATTGGCCAGGGTAAGTTCAACTTTGTAGCATGGAACAATTCCTCAACCGATCAGTACTTGAACCAGTATGCCTCAACCTCCGATCAAACCAGTCAAAAGCAGGCTATGCAAGGTGTTCAGCAGGTTTTCGTCGCAAATCAGCCATTCATTCCCCTTTGGACTGGCGCTGACTACGACGAATACTCTACCAGGAACTTCACTGGATGGCCTGATCAAAACAACCCATACTCAAGTGGCAGTCCGAACACTGCCCCTGACTACGAACAGGTAATACTCCATCTCCAACCTGTTTCTTAGTTGAGATCAAGGCTGATCAGGGCACAATGTGGCAAGGGTGGAGTGTAAGGGCGGGGGCAAAGGTGGAGTGTAAGGGCGGGGGCAAGCCCAGCCCCTACTATACACGAGACTCGAAATTCATTTCGTAGTATAGTAGGGGCATCTCTTGCGGGGAGCGGAGGTCGTGCAAAGCAAGTTGACCTGAGCGGAAGGCATCCCCTTGTTGATGCTCCGGGAGTCTGGTATACAATAGTTAAGAAATGAAATTCCACGGCTGCAATTGAAAAGGAGCAACAATGTGCGTCAAATAATCCGTCGCATTTTGTTCTATGTTTTCGCTGTTTGGGTAGCTATTACCATAGATTTTTTTATTCCTCGCCTGGCTCCTGGTGATCCAGTTGCAGGGCTTGTAGGCAAAATGTCAACACAGGGATATGTTACTCCTCAGATGCAGCAAGTTCTCTCAGCGCAATTCGGTTTGGATACGCATGATCCATTGTGGCTGCAATACTTTAAGTATCTTGGCAATTTGCTGCATGGCAATTTGGGAAATTCCATCCAGTATTTCCCCACTCCTGTTATGACCATTATTGGTCATGATATTGGATGGTCAATTATGCTTGGTGGCCTTGCAGTTGTCATTAGTTTTACTCTCGGCTGTTTTCTTGGCATACTCGCTGCATGGAAACGTGGTAAAACACTTGATACTCTCCTCTCGCCTGGCATGAATTTTCTGTCTGCTATACCCTATTTCTGGCTGTCACTGCTTAGTCTTTATATTTTCTCGTATCTTCTTGACTGGTTCCCTCTATCAGGCGGATATGATTCAGCAAATATCGATCCAGGTTGGACATTTGATTTTATTGGCAGTACCGCACAGCATGCTTTCTTGCCTGCTCTCACCCTGGTTATAGCATCACTTGCAGGTTGGATGCTGACTATGCGCAATTCAATGATAACAACACTTTCAGAAGATTATGTCTTAATGGCGAAGGCGAAAGGGTTGTCGCAAGCTCGGGTGATGTTCCGCTATGCCGCTCGCAATGCAGTGTTACCCAATATTACTGGATTTGCTATCGCGATTGGTGCTATTGTTGGTGGGCAACTCCTTACCGAAATGGTGTTTTCCTATCCTGGAATTGGATATGCGCTTCTCCAGGCAGTGAATCAACAAGATTATGCCATGATACAGGCTATTTTCCTGATTATTACGTTAGCTGTATTGGGCGCTAACTTCCTGGCTGATATGCTTTATGTTGTTCTTGATCCTCGAGTACGTCAGGAAAGGAGCGCATAACAATGCAGATTCAAGAAGTGCCACGCTCTACAAGTGCGCCACCTGTTACACATGTATCTAGTGATTCACTGTTTTCTCGCCTTTCGGGTATCATATTGTCTATCTGGCGAGCGATGACTTTGAATAAGAAGGTAACGGTCGGGTGTGCGATTGTAGGATTTTTCATAGCGGTTGGCTGTTTTGGACCCTTGATTACTCCATATAATCCGAATGCAACATCACACCTCTTTATCACTCCTCCTTCAGCAACACATTGGCTAGGGACCACTGTTGTTGGAGAGGATATTTTCAGCCAGTTGATTTACGGCACTCGAACAAGCGTTTTCTGGGGTCTGGCTACAGCGCTCATTGTAACTGTGCTCTCGGTTTTAGTAGGGCTGGTTGGCGGCTACTTTAGCGGATTGACAGACGATTCGTTGACATTAGTTACGAATGTATCTCTGGTGCTTCCCGCTCTACCACTTGCGATCGTCCTAGCAGCCTATTTCCCACGGGGTTCGTTAACAATCTCTATGGTTATTATAATCACGAGTTGGGCATGGCAAGCACGTGTCTTGCGATCCCAGACATTATCCTTGCGCAGTCGCGAGTTCGTCACCGCAGCTCGTGTAGGTGGAGAGCATGCGTGGCGTATAATCTTATTTGAGATTTTCCCTAATGAAATCAGCCTTGTGGTAGCCGGTTTCGTGAGCACAACCATCTTTATTATTCTCGCCTGGGCGGCGCTGGAATATCTCGGATTAGGCGATGGCACTATACCAAGTTGGGGTAGCATGCTGTATTGGGCCCAGCAAGCTGGAGCGTTAGGTGGCGGACTCTGGTGGTGGTTCATTCCTCCGGGCCTTTGTATTGCCACGTTTGGGGCAGGGCTTGCATTAATTAACTTTGGCGTTGACGAAGTTGCTGGCCCCGGTTGCGCCCTGAGCGGCCAATCAAGAAGAAGAAAACAAGGAAAGCGGTAGCATAATGGGAACGAATGTGAATGCACATGTCCAAACTGACACACTGCTTGATGTCAAGAACCTCGTTGTTGATTATCTTGCATCGAGTGGCACTGTACATGCAGTAACAGATGTGAATTTTACCTTAAAACGTGGTGAAATTCTTGGTCTGGCAGGTGAAAGTGGCAGCGGCAAATCGACACTCGCATATGCTATTACATGCCTGTTACGTCCACCCGCGATAATTAGTGGTGGCGAGATACTTTATTTCCCTCGTACATCTCAAGATGGCAGGGATAATTCGCGTGTCACAATAACTCGTCTTTCGAAGACTGGAAAGTCGAAGCATGCGAAAGGTGAAGGTGAGCAATCGATTGAGGAAACAAAACCAATCGATCTTTTGCAATTATCACCTGCACAGTTGCGTGATTTGCGCTGGAATGATCTGGCAATTGTTTTCCAAAGCGCTATGAACGCTCTTAACCCTGTTATGACAGTTGGCTCGCAGATCATGGATGTTTTGCGCACCCATAGACCTGATATGGGATCAGACACACGTAAAAAGAGAGCTCAGGAGCTATTCCAGTTAGTTGGTATTGCGCCTGATCGGTTGCGAAGTTATCCCCATGAATTGAGTGGAGGTATGCGCCAGCGTGCAATCATTGCTATAGCGCTTGCACTTTCACCAGAAATTCTCATTATGGATGAACCTACAACCGCACTTGATGTCGTCGTACAGCGTGAAATTCTCACCGAGATTATACGCTTGCGGGAGAAACTTGGCTTTGCTGTGATTTTTATCACTCATGATCTCTCGCTCCTGCTTGAACTGGCTGACCATGTCGCGATCATGTATGCTGGACGCATTGTCGAGAAGGCATCACGACGGGACCTCTACTTGCATCCACGCCACCCATACAGCTATGGATTGCTCAACTCTTTCCCATCATTGCATGGCCCGCGCCGCAAAATGGCTGGGATTCCTGGGTCACCACCCGATTTGCGCTCAGTGCCACCGGGATGTGCCTTTCACTTACGTTGTCCTCTGGCGATTGAGGTGTGTCACGAAGTCTTACCCTCGCTACTGGCTATGAAGGGCGAGAAGTCAGAGCAACTCGTTGCTTGCCATTTATACGACCCTGTATATAACATGGAACCACCAACTACCTTAGATTTAGCACGTAAATATGAAGCTCTAGCAGAGGAGAGTAATGCCGGGTGAATGACCTTGCTGTACAACTTGATGAATCAAGCGCAGAATATCATCAAGGCCCTATATTAGAGGGCGTGCATCTACGTAAATTGTTTCCTATAAGTTCGTTAAATCTCTCTGCAACTAAACCTGCCGTACATGCAGTTGAAGACACCTCTCTGTCACTGTATCCTGGTCGCGCGCTGGCGCTTGTGGGAGAAAGTGGCAGTGGGAAGACCACCGTTGCACGAATATTGGCAGGTCTGTATAGCCCAACATCCGGTATCGTTCGTTTTCGCGGAGAACCAGCAAAGCTGGCAGATAAGTCGTACCTGCAAACGTATCGCCGCAATGTGCAGTTGGTATTGCAAGATCCATTCTCCTCGCTTAATCCGGTGCATGATGTGCGCTACATTCTTGCGCGGCCCTTACGCATATTCAACCATGCTCAAAATAAACACCAGGAAACTGAACAAATTTTATCACTACTGAATCGTGTCAACCTCAGTCCTGCCGAACAATTTATCCAGAAGTATCCTCATCAGCTCAGTGGTGGGCAAAAGCAACGAGTATCCATTGCAAGAGCGTTGGCCGTACGACCTGAAGTGCTGCTTGCCGACGAACCTGTGTCCATGCTGGATGTATCGATTCGCCTGGATATTCTCAACTTGCTTCTGCGTTTAAAAGATGAAGAACGCCTGGCTTTGCTTTTCATTACACATGATATAGCCAGCGCGCGCTACTTTGCTGAAGACACTTTGGTAATGTACGCTGGTCAGATGGTTGAAGGAGGCCCAAGTGACGAGGTGATCCAGCGACCTAAGCACCCATATACGCAATTATTAATCTCCGCTGCTCCAAATCCAGATAATCTCCATGCCCAAAGTGATGAAGAAGTTACTGATTTCATTGCTCGAGGCGAGATTCCCAGCCTTATTCATCCTCCAGGTGGTTGCCGATTTCACCCACGTTGTCCTCATGCAATGCCGGTATGCAGTCAGCGATTCCCAACTCGCACAGAACTTGGCGGCGGCCACTGGACGAATTGTTTTCTCTTTGGCGATAGTAACAAATGAGCCGAATTCTGCACTTGCTTCAGGACGTGATATAACTAATACTGACATACTGAGTGCAGCGAAGCATCACTATGTAGATTTGCATAATGTACGTATAGAAAGTTTTTAGATCAGTATTTGCTATTAGCTGGGTAGGAGGACCGATGCGGCTCATCGTAGTTCGCCATGGAGAAACTTTTTATAACGCCCAGAGACGTATCACAGGCCAATCTGATATTCCACTCAATCCAATGGGTGAGAAGCAGGCTGCTGCTTTAGGCGAGTGCCTTGCAACGGAACACATGGATGTCATAGTTACCTCTGATGTAGAGCGTACACGTGATACTGCGAGGGCAATTGCAAGCAAACATGACCTTCCTTTTCAAGAGGATAGTGACTTACGCGAACTGGCATTTGGTGAATGGGAGGGATATACCTTTGAAGATGTTCTAGCCAAAGATGCGAATCGAGCCGCTCAGTGGCGGGCTGATCCATCCATATATGCTCCTCCTGGGGGAGAAACCATCGTCCAGGTTCGTGATCGCTGTGCGCGAGCGTTGAAACGCTGGCGAACGGAGTATCCGAAATCCAGTGTCGTATGGGTAACTCATGGTGGCCTGATCGGCGTGTTACTGTGTCATCTATTAGATATCGACCTTAAACGTCGTTGGCAGTTTAGCCACGATAATGCATCGATTAGCGAGATACGTTTTAGCGATGATCGTGTGTTCATCGTGCGCTTGAACGAAACTGCTCATATACGCTCGTTAAAAGTAGCAACAGAGTAGGCTCTTTACTCAGTACCTGTACCATTAATGACTGCAAAGACGTAGTCGGCAACATAGTGACGCTCATCAACGCCATCTAAAATCATACATTCTGCAACCGAAATCATTTGGGGGGCAACTTCATGCAACACACTAGTAATGGCGCGTTCGTTTCGACTATCTGCGCTCTGGTCGGTGATAAACGCGAAGAGTTCATCTGTCAGTTTATCTTCATCTGCTAGAAAACGGGACATGTTGGACACGGAAATGGCCTTTCATCGTACTACTGCCGGAGCGATTTTTCTTGCTACAAGGTTTCTTTGTTACTCTTAGCATTTTCACTTTCATAGTATCATATCTTCTGCATGTTTTTTCATCAAGCCAATTGTAGTATCGAGCAAACTTATATAGGTCTCAGACACAACAGCACTACTCCCGGCATCGGTAGATTGAATGTAAAATGAGCGATGCTACTCATAGGTACTACATCAGGTAATGCCTGCTCATCCAGCGTATTAACCTTATGTAACCAATCCCACTGCTCTTGGGTTGGCCAGCCCTGATTGCTGTAGAGTAGAGCGAGTAGTTGCTGATGCAGTTGTCACACCTATCAGACTACTTGCACCTAAAGAAGCAAACAGGACAATGCATAAGATTACATGTTTCAACTTCAAGACCATCCTCCTTGAGTGCTGCGTGAGCTACACCGTGATCTTGACACGTTTGCAGTAAAATGCAGGTAGACAGAAATTCTTATGTATGGTTCACATGCCCTTGACAGTTTCTCATTAGAAAATCCGGTCTTGTGCGTTGTCATCCTAAGCGCAGCGAAGGATGACAACGCGTGACTTTTCAAGCAGGTAAAGATTCTTCTTCATAATTGAACCTTGGCTTAACAAGAGATTTTGTACACTACTTTAAGCATTGTCATTAAAGGTGGTATGATGACCATATAGATAGTACGCACGTATCCGTTATGGATACATTCTACAGGAACGAGGGAGTATCATATGGCTCAGCCAATGCAGCGTATCAACTGGCAGAATGTAGGAGACGAAACAATTACTAACTTACGAGGCCTCCTCCGTCTTGATACACGCAATCCCCCTGGCAACGAGATCCGAGCTGCCGAATACCTCCGTTCGCTGCTCGAGACCGAAGGCATTTCTGGAGAAATAGTTGGACCGAGCAGTGATCGTGGCACCTTCATCGCCAGACTTAGGGGAGATGGCTCAGAGTCTCCACTGCTGTTGATGTCCCATACCGATGTTGTTGCGGTAGAACCTGAGAAGTGGACGCACGCTCCCTTTTCTGGAGATGTAGCCGATGGCTTTATATACGGCCGTGGCGCACTCGACATGAAGCAAATGGTCACCATGGAAGCAATGACCATGTTACTACTCAAACGTACTGGCGTGCGTCTGAAGCGCGATGTCATCTTTATG